>CAZILI010000218.1:0-3947 GCA_964539965.1 uncultured Burkholderiales bacterium
GCCAGCGTCAGCGCCAGGAACACTGCAGCCATGCCGCAAATGCCCATCAACGTACGTCTCATGGCGTTTGTCCTTCGTTGGAAGAAGTGTCCCGACTCGACAGACGGTCGAGCCCCGCGAGTGCAGATTGAAGTTCGCGCAGCGCATCGATCTCTCTCGCGCGCACATCGTTCAGCGTTCGCTGCGACTCGGAAAGTTCGAGGTAGCTGAAGGCGCCGGCATCGTACCCGCGCCGCGCCGCGCGCAACGCCTCTTCGGCGCGAGGCAGCAGTTCTTTGCGAATCGCAAGTGCCTCTGCTCTCGCGCTTTTCGCCTCGTTCTGAAGCGCAAGGGCTTCGCGCTCGGCCGCACGCCGCGCCTGGACCACATCAAGAGCAGCCGCGCGTTGCTCAGCCGCTGCTTGATCGATGTTGCCCCGATTGGTGTCGAAAATCGCTAGCGGCACCGAGAGCGACACAACGCCCGCGAGATCGCCGCCATTCTCGAACCGTCGCACGCCAAGCCCAACGGAGAGGTCCGATCGGGCGTTCGCCGTCTCAAGCTCGACCCTTGAGGCTGCGCGCTTCGCCGCTGCCTCGCTGAACCTGACATCGGGCGACGCCTCGGGTTGTGCTGCTGCGTCGGCATCGGGGATCGAGAACAACGCTGCTTCATCGACGCTGAAGGCGGCGGCCGGATCACCCCAGAGCGAGGCAAGCTTCTTCTTCGCGGTCTCCAAAGCGACCGTTGCGCGGTCGTGAGCGCTCCGCGCGTCTGCCGACTGTATCTCGGCGCGCAACTTGACGGTGATGGGATCGCGGCCTGAACGCACTCGGCGGACCGCCATCGCTTCGATCTGCCGTGCCGAATCGAGGCCTGCCTTCCGGATTTTGAGCAGGGCCGTGGCTGCGCAGACTTCGTAGAATGCGCGCCGCGCCTCAGCGACTACATCGAGGCGAGCCGTGTCGCGCTCGATTGCAGCGATATCGCGCTCGGCCCGGGCAACCCCAACGCGCCCGTCGCGCTTGCCACCGCGTTCGATCCGTTGCGACACACCGAGGGTGAGTTCGCTGTCGTCGAGATTCTTGAACGGACCGGACCCGGCAAAGTTCTCGAACTCGACCTCGATCTCCGGGTTCGGCAGGACACCGCTTTGACCGATGCCAGCCTCGGCACCACCGACCCGTTCATCACGCGCCATCAGTGCCGCCGAGGCATCGAGTGCCCGCGCGATCGCTTCTTTCAGTGCTACCGGCTTGCCGTCGCTAGCAACCGCGGACGCGACGCACCACCAAACGGCACACAAAAGTGCCGCAATCCAACGAGACATGTTTTTGAACTACCGCTCATACCAACCCATCAAAGCCAAATGCGCGCACGCGCGCGGGCGTCGGGTTAGGCTAGCGGCGGCGGAACCGGGGGTAGCAGCGTGCGCCCATTTGCGGTTTCGTCGCTGAATGCGAAACGGCCGGCGGAGACTGTGAGGCACGGCGCGTCGAACACAAAGGCGGGAACAAAAGAATGTCCGGCGCACCCGCCCGATAGATGCGAGTGGTTTTTGTCGGAACACGGTATGTGGTGACAGTGTCCGCCTGTCGCGAGCGCAGCCACGCTAGCGCCGCTCGGGGTCACGCTCACGGAAACGGCAGGCTCGTTGTCGCCCGCGCACGCGGCCTCGGCAGGGGCTGTCGCAAAGAACAGCCCCAACAGCACCGCGGCAATGGCAAACAGGCTGCGCATGAGCCCCAACGGACAGGATCGGCGGGCATTGACGAACGAAGCAACCGTAAACGTCAAGTGTTAAAGGCCGCCTAAGCGCGCACTTTCGGGCGCCTGTTTCAGTAAAATCACGGCAATGTGCGTTCAAATCCTGAACGGGCTCAACCAATCCGCACCGGACCGATGGACCCAATCGAACTCACCGATCAGCAGCGGCGGTAGGGTCAACGGCGCAACAATCGCGCTCCATTTGTATGGGCGGACACTTCACGGAACCGTACGAGCAGAAGACACAACAGTCACCCTGTTTGGGTTTGAGAGGGGCGCCACACGCTTTGCAATTGTAGAAATAGAGACATGCGTCCTTCGGCATCTCCTCCTTCGTGCGCACACCGCAGACCGGGCACGTAATGGTCGACTCGTACTGGATCATGGCTTTGATGACATGAGTTTAGCGGGAAATCCGGCGTCGTTCATCGCCGTGGCGATTGCGTCGGCAGTGGTGCGAGCATCGTCATATACGACCGTCGCCGTTTTTCGTTCATAGTTCACCTGCACGTCTTTGACGCCATCGATCTTTTTCACCGTGACCTTAATTGTCAGCGGACAGGTCGAGCAGGTCATATTCTCGATCGTAAAGGTTGCTGTTCGCTCAGCGGCGAAGGCTGTGGCGGACACTATCAAACTCACAAGCGCTGCGATCAGGAAACGCATAGTAATACTCCTCACATAAAAAGCGGTGCCCAAAAATCGACCGAGGCTGCAAGTACCAGCAACACGGCCGCCAACCAAAGACTGATTCTTGTGACACGTCGCGACAGTGGTGTTCCGCAATTTTGCTCACACAGTGTCGGCGAGCCGTATGAGCGCCAGAAGCCCCAACCGATACAGACTGCACCGATCGCGAGAAACACTGGTTGATACGGTGCGAGTGCGGTCAGTTGACCGATCCAAGCGCCGCTCACACCGACGAGAGCGAATGTGAGTGGCAACAAGCAGCACGCGGAGGCGAGAACGGCACCGAGGAGACCTCCGCCCGAAAGCAATCTGGTTTTCAAGACCTCAGAATCTTCGATTTTGAACATGCGTTCATGCTAACATCTGTAGTGACTACAGATGCAAGCACATCGAAGTAACGAGCGCGCGATCATGAATTCCAAGGCAATCGGCGAAGTTTCCCGAACATCAGGCGTGAACATAGAAACGATTCGGTACTACGAGCGGATTGGGCTCTTGCCGCGACCTGCGCGAACATCGGCCAGGCACCGGCGGTACGACCAATCGGACTTGCAGCGACTCATCTTCGTCAAGAGGGCGCGTGAGCTTGGATTTTCCATCGATGAAATCTGCACGCTGATCGATCTTTCCGTCGATCGGAAACGGAGTTGCAGCCGGGTGAAGATCGTTGCCGACGCACACTTGAAAAGCATCCGTCTCAAGCTCAGGGACTTGAGAAGAATTGAACGGGTGTTGGCCAGCCTTTCGAAGCGATGCATCGAAGATGGAATGACATCATGCCCCATCCTCGAAGCGATCTCGGCTTCCTGACCCGCTAGCCTCGTGATTGGCGAGACTCAACAGTTGATCAAAGGACTCGCGGCGCAGGAAGCGCATCTCGCCTCCGTCTTTCCACCCCAAGAGCGTGTGTACGCCGACGCCAATTTGCGCTGCGACATTCTTGTATGTCCAACCGAGTCTACGCCGCTTCGCCTCGATATGTCCGACTACACTTGTAGGGGCGGGTAGTGGGTCATACCCGAGAAACGCCATGACGGCCGGCCAGAACCGTATTTCGGGCAACTGACGATCATGCTCCCAGCTAAGAACGGAATTTGAACAAGTGCCGAGCCGCGCGGCTAGCTCACGGCGAGAAAGTCCTAACCCATCCCGGCGCGCACGAAGGTTCCTGCCAAAGGTCCAGGCCGCACTTCCTTCCGGCGGGCGGGCATCCAAGTCGACGGCGGTGTCAATCGCGAGAAACCGATCGATTTGTTCTCCTAAGAGCCGCGGGGTCGACGCCCCCCGCGACCACCGGCTAAGCGTCCCTGGGTCAACATTGAGGAACTCTGCCGTGCGTCGGCGCGACCAACCCAGGCGCCGACGAGCTAACTCTACCTGATCTGACACGCCCATTCCGGTGGCGACCGGGTCATAGCCAAGCAGCCTCACGATGGTCGGCAGGTGGCGAATTGACGGGCCACGTTGCCCCAGCTCCCATGTGACGTACGTGCCCTCCCGAACGCCAATCC
>CAZILI010000218.1:3957-6864 GCA_964539965.1 uncultured Burkholderiales bacterium
CCGCGTCTCTCTGCAGCAGGCCCTGGTGCTTACGCCACCGAAGCAAATGCTCGGCGAAGGTCTGCGGATGCTCCGGATACCCCAAGGGCCTGCGCACTTTCCAGCGGCTGTCCAACTTCGGGCGTAGGGCAACGCGGCGATGTCGCCGCGTTGCCATACGCCCAAAACTGTACGCGGCAAGGATTGCACGGAAACCCAACGTCTACCCGGAATGTCCCACGACTTTGGCTAGCCATTTGTTAAAGCGGCGCAAGGAGCTCGGGCTGTGGCAACGTCAGGTGGCGTCGCGCCTCGGGGTAGGTCATGAGACGTACATCACGTGGGAGAAACATGACCGCCAGCCGACAGTGATGCACTGGCCGAAGATCATTAACTTCTTGGGTTATGATCCCACTCCGCCACCCAAAACCTTCTCCGAGAAGGTCGTGAGCCTGAGGCGGCGGACAGGGCGCACGTGTGCAGACCTGGCCCGCCGGCTCGGCGTCCATGAATGCACAGTCAACTCTTGGGAACGAGGGAGGCACCCGCCCGAGAGAAGTCCACAAGCGTTACGCCTGCTCCAGGCCCTATTCGATGAGGACTCATGACCGTGAGAACGGCCACCTTGATGAAGAAAACGGGCCGCTCGGGCATCAAGGTTTGGCGGCTACCTCGGCTATCTCAGGGCAATGTGACCGTCTTGAAGACCGTCTAAGTCGATCGATCGAAGGCGTTCGCGCTCGATCTTCCATTTGCCTAGCCTTTCGTCCCCGCCCGCATGGTGCGGATGGGTGAGCAGAAGGCTCATCATCATGACATTAGAATTAATCCCCGAGATTCCCGTCCGTACGGGCGGACGCCCACGCCGCATCACCGGCGGCAAGCTCACCGGCCAGAAGCCAGCCCTCAAGATGAAGGAGGTCTGGTCAATCCGAGCCCGGCTCGAATTGCACAAGCGGATAAGGGATCTCGCCCTGTTTAACCTCGCCATCGACAGCAAGCTGCGCGGCTGCGACCTGGTCCGGCTCAAAGTGGACGACATTGCTGCCGGAGGTGAGGTTAAAACACGCGGCATCATCGTGCAAAAGAAGACGGGCCGACCGGTGCAGTTCGAGATTACCGAGCAGACCCGGACAGCGGTGGCAGCGTTGATGCGCCGTAGCGACCTGCACGCCAGCGATTACCTCTTCCAGAGCCGTCTTGCGTCATCTCCACATCTGTCGACGCGTCAGTATGCTCGCGTCGTGCAAGCATGGGTGCGCTCGATCGGGCTAAACCCGGCAACCTACGGCACGCATTCCCTTCGACGGACCAAGGCTGCACTGATCTACCGAAAGACCGGCAACCTGCGCGCCGTCCAGCTGTTGTTGGGTCACACCAAGCTCGAAAGCACGGTGCGCTATCTGGGGGTCGAGGTCGATGATGCCCTCGCAATCTCGGAAGGCGTCGACCTTTGAAAGCTGCGGAATGGCCGGTTCGGATATCCCCGGCCATTCCCGCCCCTGGGCGGCTTCGACCGGAGATCGCCGATTGCGGCCATTCATGCTAGGTGCATCTAGTAGTGCTGCTTGAATCACCAACTCGCTCGCCCAAAGGTCCATCTGTGCCTCCTACCGTTGAGACCCTCAAAGCGCAGGCGGTTGAAAAGGCCCAGCTCGGCGATTTCGGAGATTCGTGGTTCGAGGGCCCGTTGGCGGCTTGGGTTTACGATCTTCAAAGTGCGGTGCTCAGCGAAAAGGGGCGCTCGTTCTTCACGCGCCTCGCCGTGAACAATCTCTGCCGCCGTTTAGAGGTGATTGAATGCCTCAAGCGCAATCCGGAGATCGACGCGGTCCGCATTCCGCCAATCCTCTACATCACCGGCCTCGAACGCAGCGGCACCACGTTTCTGCACAATCTTCTTGCGCTGCACCCGTTGGGGCGCCCGCTGCTGCGCTGGGAGTTGATGTTTCCGACGCCTCCGCCCGTAGCGGCGACCTATCACAGCGATCCACGTATCGCGCAGATGCAGGCTTCGATTGAACCCTTGCGCGGTTCGAAACTGGAGCACATGCATTGGGTCAATGCCGACGAACCGGAAGAGTGTACGTGGGGCGCCTTCGACTGTACGGGCCTATTGGGGCGAGCGCCAAGCGCGTTGATGCCGACATGGACGCGTTGGCTGCAAACGGCCGATCTGACGCCGTCATTTCTCGAGTATCGGCGCCTAGTCAAACTGCTGACCTGGCGAAATCCAGTCGCGTCCGGCGGGCACCTCGTCCTGAAATGCCCTCAGAACTCGCGCAACATCGCACAATTCGCCGACGCTTTTCCGGAGGCGCGCTTCGTCTTTACGCACCGCGATCCCTACCGGGCTGTGGCATCGGGCCTGACGCTTGTCGATCACATCACATCGGCGTTCACGGAGCAGAAGGATATGTGGCGCCCGGGCGGTGCGGCCGTCGAATCCGTGATCTCCGGGGCAGAAATCGCGCTAAACGCCATGATGACCTTCGACGCAGCCTCGACGGGGAAATGTGTTCATGTCGCATATCCGGCTCTCATTAAGGGTCCGGCGAACGTGGTCGTCACAATATATCGTCACTTCGGCATTGATGCGCCCGAGGATATTGGCGAGCGCATAGCGTCTTTTGTTACTGCCCAAGCGCGAGGTCGTCGAGCTGCGCCGCCTGCCGAATTGCCGACGTACGGGCTCGAACAGCAGTCACTTCTGGCGCGCCCGGTGTTCGGTTCTTATTGCGCTCGCTTCGACGTCACACCCGAAACCACACGCCTCACCGGGGCTTGAACGCTGCTAAATGGTGCGGCTTTCAATCTCTCAAATCGGAAAATCCGCAAACCCGCAGCGTGCCGGGGAAGCGTCCTGATCACGTCACATTCCGGCCATTGCCTGCCAGGGCACGATGAGGCCGGAGATCGCCGACAGCA
>CAZILI010000219.1:0-6861 GCA_964539965.1 uncultured Burkholderiales bacterium
AGCAACAGCATCACCATCATCGACGGGAGCAATCGCACCACGATCGTTCCGACGGGCGAGAGTCCCTGCTCGCTCGCGGTGAATCCGATGAGCGACAAGATCTACGTCGCCAACACGCGCGGCCTCAGTCTCACCGTCATCGACGGCGCGAGCGGCGCGACCTCTACTATCGGGCTATTCGACCCGCCGGGCACGCTCGCTGTCAACCCTGTCAGCAACAAGATCTACGTGGGCAGTACTTCTCGGCCCATCGTGACGCTGATCGACGGCGTGAGTCATAACGGGATCAATGTCCCGACCGCGGACATGCCCGGGTTCATCGCGGTGAACCCCGCAACCGGCAAGGTTTACGTGACCCATCCGCTTAGCCTCAGGGGCATCACCGTGATCGACGGCTTCGCCACGACCACCCTTAACGCCGGCGCCGGCGCCTCGCTACTCGCGGTCAACAGCGCGACCAATCGCGCCTACGTGGCGGATCAAGGCGGCGGTGCCATCGAGGTCATCGACGGCGCAACCAACGCGGTGCAGCGGGTCGCCGGCGGATCGAGTCCGAGCGCCCTCATCGTCAATCCGGTGACCGACAAACTATATGTCGCCAATACCGGCAATAGCACGGTGTCGGTAATCCAAGGGCCGACCCAAGTCAGCGCCGTGCGCGCCGGAAGCTCTCCGGTCGACGTCGCCGTGAACCTCGCCACCAACAAGGCCTACGTGACGAGCTGCGTCGACGGCACGGTGACCGAGATCGATGGCGAGAACGACGTGACGACGCCCATTCAAGTCGGCCCTTGTCCGACCGCGGTTGCGGTCAACCCCGTCACCAACAAGGTCTACGCCACCGATGCCGGGGGAGACCGGGTGATCGTCATCGACGGGCGTAGCCGTGTGCGCACGTTCGTCGCGGTCGGATCGGGACCTCATGCGATCGCCGTCAACGCGCTCACCAATAGGGTGTACGTCGCCAACTCGAACGGCAAGAGCATCACGGTGATTGACGGCGCAACCAACGCGACGACCGATGTCGCAGTCGGCCAGTCGCCGTTCGCCCTTGCCGTCAATCACGTGACCAACAAAGTCTATGTAGCGAGCGTGATCGGGGATGTCACGGTCATCGACGGCAGCACCAACACCACGCAAGTCGTGGCCACCGGCAAATGGATCTTCAACCCCTCGCGCAATGCGCTTGCCGTCAATCCCATCACCAACAAGATCTATGTCGCAAGCGAGGCGGACGCGATGCTGATCGTGATCGACGGGGCGAGCAACACGGGCTTCGCCGTTTCGACTGCGACGGTGGGCACAGCGCCGCGCGGCGTGGCGGTGAACCCTATCAGCAACAAGATCTATGTGGCGGTTTCCGGCGCAGGCAGTGGCGGGGGAATCATGGAGATCGACGGCCGCGACCACAGCATCGTCAGTGTCGCGCCGGGGACCGGTCCGCGGGGCGTGGTGGTGAATCCCAACTCCAACCGGATTTACGCGGTGAACTTGGGCTCGACGACCCCGGGGTTCACTGCCGTGGACGGCGCGACCCGTAGCGTGACGCCGATGGACGGTGTTGCGAGGGTTCTAGCGACTCGTGACGCCATCGCGGTCAATCCGATCAGCAACAAGATCTATATGGTCGACACCTCCCATGTCACGGTCATCGCCGAGCGGCCGGCGACGCCGGCGTCGTTGACGGTGTCCGTCGTTGCCTTGCCGAACCATTTGACCGCGAACCCGCGGCCAAAGCTCTTCTTGACGGCCGCGGGCACTACCGGGCCGACCACGTCCAAGCCGCGGCGTCTCTACTATCAGTTCGACGCTTGGCAAGGTCCGTGGAAGAGTCTCACCAAAGCTGGAATCGCCACCGACACCGCCACCTTCTCTCTCCTGTCCACACCGCTTTCTGCCGGCACGCATGTGCTCTACGCCTTTGCCACCGACGGTTCGGAGGCGGGTGAAAGGAGTTCCGGCGCGGCGGCGATCGGCGCCGTCAAGGCCTACGCCTTCACCGTGTCGCCGCCCGTGCCGAATTGCAACAACATCGGACCGAATGCCAACTTGGCGCGCTGCGATCTCTCGGCCCGCGATCTGACGCGCGTGAACTTGCGGGGCGCCGACCTAGCGGGTGCCAAGCTCACCGGTGCGCTGTTAGGCAACGCGAACTTGAGCGACGCGAACTTGGCCGACGCGGACTTGAGCAACGCGACTCTGACTACGAGCCTCCTGACCGGCGCAGACCTCACGGCCGCGAACCTGTCTGCGGCGAACTTGCGCAACGCCACCGTGCGCAGCACGGCCGTGGGCGGCCTGACCTTGACCGGCGCCACGTGCCCGAACGGTGCGCTCGCGGGCGGCATCTCGCCGCCGGGCGTGGGTAGTTGCGACGGTCAAGGGTTTCAGTGACAAGCTCGCGCTCCCGCTCCGCCCGCCGGAGAGGGAGCGCGAGCCGCGAATCAGATGCCAATCTCTTCTCGAAAATTGTACGACGGCTGCCGCGGCAGACCGACAACCGGGGCGCGCGGGCTTCACTGTCGCTGATCGTGCGCCCTGCTCGCCTGATCAATCGCCGTCGATAGCCTGATGGGCCCCGCAGTCGCCCCGCTCGGCACGACACCCGGAAGGTTGCCGGTGGGCGTGGAGATCATCGGCCCGCAATACGGCGACCTCCTGCATCGGCTTCGCCCGCTTGCTGCAACGGGAATACCGCGGCTTCACGCCGCCGCCGAGGTTCGAGTAGCGCCGGCGCACTCGCGCGGGCTCATGGTTGCGTCATGGCACTACACTAGCGGCAGAGGAACACTCAATGACCTCCCTTTGCTGCCCGCATCACGGGATAGTATTGAATGAACACCCAGTCCTGGGCGGCGCTACCTTGATGGCAACTGTTGCAGTCAGCGGTCGGCTGTGCGGTCGCTGTTGATTTAAGCGTCTTGTGGTCGGCATTGGTGAAACTGAAATAGGCCCAGTTACCCGGCTCCTTCGGAAACTGCTTGGCGCTCTTAATCGTGGCTTCCAAGCCGATGAACTCGCCCATGAAATAACCCTTGCCGCTGGTTGCTTGCTTCGCGCCGACGTTGATTAGTTCCTTTATCAAGATGGTACCGTCGCGGAACTGGCCGGTCTTTTTCCAATGCGCCCAGCTCGCGGGATCGATGTACACCGAGTGGAATTCCGGGAACGGCGCTTTGCCGTCGTTAAGATCGTTAGGCGTGACTGGCGCGCCCACGTAAACCCATTCTCGATAGCCCACGGGTCGCGTAAGCTCGCCTTTCTTGTTCATGGAAAACGCCGGCTTCTGCGCGTACGCGGTGGCCGAACCGATAGCACCGTATGCTGCCGCGACCGCTATCCATATTGCTGCGGCACGTTTGAAACAAGTGTACGTGGCGGCGGTGTTTATCATGGCATCTCCTTGCCGTTAATGGTTAAGGTTTCACTTCGACCACGCCTTGCATGGCCGGATGGTAACGGCAGCGGTAGGCATAGCGGCCCGGGCGCGTGAAGCGATAGGCCTTTTCCGCACCGCCGACAATTTCCGCCGTATCCCACGCGTCGTCCGCCGCTGTCGCGGTGTGGGGTACGATGTCCCCATTGCGCCAGACAACCGTCGCGCCGACGCGTACAACTAGCGCCTCTGGCACGAACAGGAAGCCCTTAATTTCGACCGTCTCCGCCCACACGCTGGCTGAGGTGGCGGCGCTCGCAAGTAAGGCGAGCGCCAGCAGGGGCCGGCTCGGCCCAGCCATGAGGGAGCAGGCCATGATCACTGGCTCAAGGCCCGTACCATCTCGCCGGCGTGTGTTTCGTGAGCTTTGAATACTTTTAGCGCTTGGCTGAGAAAGTTCTTGAACTCGGCGTTCTTCACACTGGGTACGAACTGGGTCTCAACGGCTTTGTTCACGAACTGGTGATAGGAAAGCTCGTTTTCCGCGTAACGTTTGTCAAACGCGGCGCCCGAGAGCGCGCGAAGCTCTGCGACTATTCCCTCGCTCTGTTTGACAAGCTGCTGGCTGGTGTCATTGTCCTTGGGGGCCAGCTTGAGTTTCTCGGCCAAAGCCAGCGCCTCCCGGTTCACCGAGCTGTGATCGCGGATCATTAGCTCCGCGAATTCGCGCACCTTGGCGTTGCCCGACAGCGCCAGTGCCAGGTGCGCGTAGCGGATGTCGATCTCATCTGCCGTGTAGGCGATGTGGGCAATCGATGCGTCATCGAGAGACTGAGCCTGGGTGGTGGCACAGCCGAGTGTCGCGAACAGGGCGACGGCGATCGCGGACTTGACTAGCGGATTAGATCTCATAAGCTCCTCCATCCTGTGATTGCGGAAACGGGCAAATCGGCGCGAGTGATTCCTTGTCACTTCTTCTCGACGATATCGGGTTTGAGCGAACCGATGATGCCGAGCAGTTCTTTCTGCTCAACATCCGGCACTTTGAACTTGTTGAGGGTGTCGACTAGATGTTGCACGACGACACCGAACTCCGCCTCCGTGATACCCAATCCGGCGTGGGCGGTCTTCGCGGACCGGCTGATGACTTGGCACGGACCGCCGGTCACTTTGCAGACCAGGTTCTTGTTCTTCTGCATGAAGCCCTGCCTGCTATCGGCACTCATCCCGACGAAGAAGCGCCCGACCTTTGCATCGCCGAAGAGTTTCGGCGCGAAGTCCTCGACCACAGCGGAGATCGCGTCGTAGCCCCCTAGTCGTTCGTAGAGCGATTTCGACTGACCCCAGAGCGGCGCACTACCTCCCACTAACAGAAAGAATGCCAGCAGTCCTACTTTCAGGCGCTTCACCGGCTCAGCACAACGACCTGTGGCTTTCGTGTCCATAAGCACAATCCTCTACTTTCCGTGCGTGGTCTTGGTCCTCCGCGAGCTGAGCTACGGCCACGTCCGCGCTTACCGCTTTCCTACTGGGCTGACCATACCAAGGCAGTTTCCACCATCCGAGCACGTAGGACTGTCCAAAATTGCTCACTTACGGACATTTCTTTCAGACTAGTGTCGGTTGTGCTTCGTCTCGACAAAGATCTTGGCTAATCGTGTAGAACGATGTTAAGCAGAGAACTATGCACGGTCAGTGATCCGTTGTACTCGATGAAGCCCAGTTTTCGAAACTTGTTCATGAAGAAACTCACTCGGGACCGCGTGGTCCCAATCATTTTGGCCAGTACTTCTTGGCTGACGGTGGCGATGGCCGGCTCGGGCTTGTGCTCTTTCCCAAAGTGGGACAGCAACAGCAACACTCGCGCCAATCGCTTCTCGCTGGAATTGAACAGCTGATCGACCAAGTCCTCTTCGACGCGCATATTGCGCGACAAGACGTAGGCCAAGAACAACTCCGAAAAGGTGGGTTCGTCGTGCAGCACTTGGATCATGGCGCTCTTGGTGACGCGCACGATTGTGGAAGTGACGAGCGCGGTCGCCGTCGCCAGACGAGCAGATTGCCCGGCCAAGCAGGCCTCGCCAAGGAAGTCTCCACGCCCCAGCATGGCGACTACCGCTTCTTTGCCTTGACGAGAAATCACCGTAAGTTTGACTTTGCCTTCTTGAACGTAGAAGACGGCATTCGCCTGTTCTCCCTGCGAAAAACATCTCTCGCCTTTACCGACCGACAAGATGGTCTTGCCTTTGCCGACCGTGGCAAGAAAGGTCTGGGGATTGAACGGTATCGAGCGTTTGCGAGCCATCGGGGTGACCTCAGCACGCCGATCATTGACAGTCGTGCGAGCGGCTGACGACACCCATCCTAGCCAAAATCCAGCGGTCTAACTTGCCCACGACAACGGCTTTTTTGCCCGTTCGATCGCGACCGTCGGCGGCTTGCAAAGCGCCATGAACTTGTGCCATCGTGCGCCCATGGTTGCGACGCGGGGGCGCTTAGATGGACGTACTTGGTGACATTCTTTCGACACTGGAACTTCGCTCTACTTTCTACTACCGAGCGGAACTGACGGCGCCGTTCGCGATCTCGATGCCGGAACACCCGGAGGTAATCCGCTTTCACGTAGCTAGTGAAGGGCCTGGTTGGATCGAGCTGCCGTCGGGGGAGTCCGTGCGTTTCTCCGCCGGCGATCTGATATTGATTCCCCACGGGGCTGCGCAAGTTCTTGCCAACGCGCCGGGCGGCGAGCCGGTGCCGCTTCGCACGGTGCTGGAGGAAATTCGCTACGACGGAGGGGGACCGCTTGTTTTCGGAGGCGGGGGGGCAAAAACCGTGGTCGTTTGCGGTCATTTCGGGTTCGCCCATAAAGTCATGCACCCGGTAATCGCCTCCCTGCCCGCGCTGATTCACGTCAAAGGTCGCGCCGACCGCCACTACACCTGGTTGGAACAATTTTTGGTCTACATGGATGGTGAGTCCAAGCTACGTTCCGAAGCATGGCGCGAAGTCATCAAGCGCCTAGCGGAGATTATCTTTATCTACGTGCTGCGGGAATACATGGGAAGTCATCCGCACTCCACCGCTGCGCTGATGGCGCTTGTGGATCCTCAGATCGGTAAGGCGTTGCAAGCCATTCACGCAACACCCGCCGGCGATTGGTCGGTGGACACCTTGGCGGCACGCGCCGCGATGTCGAAGACGGTATTCGCGGCGCGCTTCCGCGAGACTCTAGGCGTGACTCCGGCCCGCTACTTGGTGTCGTGGCGCATGCATAAAGCTAGTGCGCTATTGATGAGTCGATCGGATCGAAGTATCCGCGAGATTGCGTGGGAAGTGGGCTACGAGTCTGAGGCGGCATTCAATCGCACATTCAAAGAGCATTTCGGCGCGCCCCCCGGTCGCTATCGACGCTCGCTCCCGTCAGTGCAACTCTAGGGAACCTCTGAACAACCTACGTGATTGACGTTATGAGAGACGATTTGTCT
>CAZILI010000220.1:0-6159 GCA_964539965.1 uncultured Burkholderiales bacterium
AGTTCCATCACGCCGCGGCGCAAGTCCGCGAGCTTGGCGGTTTGCGTGCGCACCACCATGTTCGATTCGCACGCGGTGGTGCAAGAGGCGGGATAGCCCTTGCGGCCTTCGATTTCGACCAGGCATAGGCGGCACGAGCCAAACGCCGATACGCTGTCGGTGGCGCACAGCTTGGGCACCTTCACCCCGGCGAGCGCGGCGGCGCGCATAATCGACGTGCCCGCCGGCACCGTGATGTGCATGCCGTCGATCTCGAGCGTGATCCGCTCGGCGCTCGATGCTTGCGGCGTGCCGAAATCGGCTTCGAATCTGGATCGCATAGCGGCTTTTCCTTCGCGTTGACCGTCTGTCTCAGGCGGGCGCGCCCGTGCGGGCGGCGCCAAAATCCTCTGGGAAATGATTGAGCGCGCTCAACACCGGGTACGGTGTCATGCCGCCGAGCGCGCACAGCGAACCGTGCAGCATGGTGTCGCACAGGTCGCGCAGCAGCTGAACGTTAGCGGCGCGCTCTTGGGCTCGCATGATCTTGTCGACGACCTCGACGCCGCGAATCGAGCCCAAGCGGCAGGGCGTGCACTTGCCGCACGACTCGATGGCGCAGAACTCCATCGCGTAGCGCGCCATTTTGGCCATGTCCACCTCGTCGTCGAATGCGACGATACCGCCGTGGCCGATCATCGCACCGATGCCGACGTAAGCCTCGTAGTCGAGCGGCACGTCCCACTGCGCTTGCGGCAAGTACGCACCGAGCGGGCCGCCCACTTGGACTGCGCGCAGCGCTTTGCCGTTCGCCGCGCCGCCGCCGTAGTCGTACAGCAGCTCACGCAGGCTGAGGCCGAACGCCTTTTCGACCAGGCCGCCGTACTTGATGTTGCCGGCAAGCTGGAACGGCAGCGTACCGCGCGAGCGCCCCATGCCGAAATCGCGATAGAAAGGCGCACCCCGGTCGAGAATGATCGGCACCGAGGCGAACGAAATCACGTTATTGATCACGGTCGGCTTGCCGAACAAGCCTTGCACGGCCGGCAGCGGCGGCTTGTAGCGCACCATGCCGCGCCTGCCTTCCAGGCTCTCCAGCATCGCGGTTTCCTCGCCGCAAATATACGCGCCGGCGCCCAGGCGCACCTCGATGTCGAATGCGCGTCGACTGCCGAGCACGTTTTCACCAAGGTAGCCTGAGGCTCTCGCCAGGGCGAGGGCGGCATCGAGGGTGCGGTGTGCGTATGGATACTCCGAGCGCAAGTAGATGTAGCCGCGCGTTGCGCCGACCGCGAGCCCGGCGATGGTCATGCCCTCGATCAGCGCGAAGGGATCGCCCTCCATGATCATGCGATCGGAAAACGTGCCGGAGTCGCCTTCGTCGGCGTTGCACACCACGTACTTCTGCTCCGCCGCGGTGTCGAGGACGGTTTTCCATTTGATTCCGGTCGGAAACGCTGCTCCGCCGCGTCCGCGCAGTCCGGAGGCGGTAACGGCGGCGACGATTTGCTCACCGGGCAGATCGAGCGCGTTGCGCAGCCCGCGGTAGCCGGCCTGCGCGAGGTAGTCTTCAATAGAAAGCGGGTCGGTTACGCCTACGCGCGCAAAGGTGAGACGCTCTTGACGCTTCAGGTAGCCGATTTCTTCGGTCTTGCCCAAATGCAAGGCGTGCGTTCCCCCGTGCGAGAAACCGGCGTGGAACAGGCCGGCTACCGCATCGGCCGTGACCGGGCCGTAGGCTATGCGGCCGGCTGGGGTCTCGACTTCGACCATCGGTTCGAGCCAGAACAGCCCGCGTGAGCCGTTGCGCACCAGCTTGATCGATTCACCGCGGCGTGCGGCTTCGGTCACGATGGCGCCGGCCACCGCGTCGGCCCCCACCGACAGGGCTGCGGAGTCGCGCGGCACGAAAATCTTCGCGCTCATGGCTGACCGTCGGCGGCGTCGATCAGCGCGTCGAAGCGCTGCGGGGTGACCCGTCCGTACAGCTCGTTGTCGATCATGACGGCCGGCGACAGCGCGCAATTGCCCAGGCAATAGACCGCTTCCAAGCGGTAGGCGCCGTCGAGCGAAGTCTCGCCAAGCGGTGCGCCGACCCGCCTCGACGCATGCTGCGTAAGCTGCTCGGCCCCCATCGCCTGACAGGCCTCGGCTTGGCACACCTTGACCACGCATTTGCCGGGTGGCCGCTGGCGAAAATCGTGGTAGAAAGTCACCACACCGTGCACTTCGGCGCGCGACAAGTTGAGCGCCTGCGCGATCTGGGGCAGCACCGCCGGCGGGATAAAGCCCAAGCGCTCTTGCACTCGATGCAGGATCGGAAGCAAGGCACCCGGCAGCGGCAGCAAGTCCGCGATCATCTCGTGGACTTGTGCCGCGCTTAATTCGGTCGGACTTCGCGTCTCGCTGTGGGCCGTCATAAATATGCTGGAGCGTGCATATGGTGTTACTCTAGCGACATTGTATGCCGAAAGGTGCTAGGCAGAATATGCAATCGGTTGCATATAGCTTAGGGAACCTCTGATCTATTCCCACATGGCCGCGACGGCGCTTTTGCGCGATGCATGGCAAGGCGCGAGGCGAAGGGCATATTGAACATATGGCCAAGCCTCGCAACGCCGCCAGGTGCGCGCAAAGCACCGTCTCATGCGGGTTTGCGCCGAAAGTGCCCGCCCGCGTTGTTGCGCGCCTGGTGAAGGTACGCCACATTCACCGCGGCGCCTAGCGTGCGGGCGCTTTGGGATGCAAACGCGGCTCATGGAGGAATAAATCAGAGATTCCCTAGGCACCCCTACCAAGCCGATGTACAAACTTCGTGTTGCCCCGCAATGGGTGGTCGATCGACCGGGGCAATCCGGCGTGGCGTTGCCAGAGGTGCTCGCCTTGTGCTCCGCGTTGCACGAGAGCGGCAGCCTGGCAGAGGCGAGCCGGCAGATCCGCATCTCCTATCGCCATGCCTGGGGTCTGTTGCGCGAGGCCGGCGCGCTATTCGGCACCCCATTGGTCAGCATGACGCGCGGACGCGGCGCGAAACTGACCCCGATCGGGGAAAGGCTAGTGTGGGCGGACAAGCGCATCGCCGCTCGGCTATCGCCGCTGCTCGATACCCTGGCCTCGGAACTGCAGACCGAGTTAGAGCGCGTGTTGTCCAAGTCCTCCGGTGTGTTGCGCATCCACGCGAGCCATGGCTTTGCCGTCGAGGCGCTGCACGAGGCGCTGTCCGCCGACAACGTACAGGTGGAGGTGAAGTACGTAGACAGCCAGGACGCGCTCGCCTCGCTGGATAAGGGGGCATGCGACTTGGCGGGTTTTCATCTACCGGTCGGCCCGCTGCAGGCAGCGGCGCTACAGCACTATGCTCCGTGGCTGCAGGACAACAGACGGCGCATTATCAACCTCGCCACGCGACAGCAAGGCATCATCGTCGCGAAGGGTAATCCGCTGCGCATTCGCGGCCTCGCCGATCTGGCTCGGCCGGGTGTGCGCTTCGTCAATCGCCAACCCACGTCCGGTACGCGGATCTTGCTCGATCTGCTGCTGCAGACCGAGAATATCGACGCACGCCGCATTCAAGGCTACGACAATTGCGAATACACCCACGCGGCGGTGGCGGCTTATGTGGGCAGCGGCATGGCCGACGCCGCCTTCGGCATGGAGACCGGCGCCCGGCGCTTCGGCTTGGATTTCATTCCCACCACCCTGGAGCGATACTTCTTTGCCTGTCGCGCCGAGGCGCTGCGCTCGCCCGCCGTGCGGCCGGCGCTCGACATTCTCAATCGCCCCGCCTTCAAGACAAAGGTCAACGGGCTGGCAGGGTACGACTCCAAGCACACGGGCAGCGTGATGACCTTGCGCCAGGCCTTCGGCTAGGCAGCGATGTGGAAGTCTGCGGCCAGGGAGGATATATTCTCGTCCCTTTGAGATCCGAGCAACGAGGGAGCGCATGAATAACACAATGGCGTTCGACCACGTCCACTTGATCAGCCGCGATCCGAAAGCGGCGGCGGACTGGTATCGAAAAATGTTCGGCGGCGAGATCACCGCCGTGCAGGCGAATCTTCGTGGCGCGCCGCAGTTCGATGTACAGTAGGGCGGCACCACCATCGTCATCCGCGGTCAACGGCCCGGCGAGCGGCCGGTCGAGGCCAAGCCGATGCGGCATTTCGACGGATATTCCAGTCACAACGGCTTCGGCACCGATCATTTCGGCTTTACCTTTCGCGGCGACTTGCACGCGTTTTGCGCGGAACTCAAGGACAAGGGCGTGCGCATGGCGGTCGAGCCGTGGGAATTCAAGCCCGGTATGGTGCTTTGCTATGTTGCGGCGCCGGACGGCGTGACCATCGAACTCATCCAAGCGAGCGCCGCTTAAAGCGGGAGCCGATCGACGCCGGCCTTGGCCGGATCGGATCTGGACGGCGCTGTCGGGAATCCTCCGTTGAACACCTATGACTATGTCATCGTAGGCGCCGGCTCCGCCGGCTGTGTGCTGGCGAACCGGCTCACCGCCGACGGCCGCAGCCGCGTGTTGCTCCTCGAAGCAGGACCGCGCGACGACGATTTCTGGATCCACGTGCCGCTGGGCTACGGCAAGCTGTTCGCGCGAACGGATGTGAACTGGGCCTACCAATCCGAACCCGAAGAGGCGCTCAACGGTCGTCGAGTATTCACTCCGCGCGGGAAGGTGCTGGGCGGCTCTTCTTCGATTAACGGCTTGGTGCACGTGCGCGGCCAGGCCGAAGACTACGACGGCTGGGGCGTACCTGGGTGGTCTTTCGGCGACCTGCTGCCGTACTTCAAGAAGTGCGAGGATCATGCCGACGGTGCGAGCGAGTGGCACGGCGCCGGCGGACCGCTGGCGGTGTCCGGTCCGCGCGATCGCCATGAGCTGTGCGACGCCTTCATCGCCTCCGCGATGGCGCTGGGCGTCCCGCGCAACGACGACTTCAACGGCGCGCGCCAAGAGGGTACGGGCTACTACCATGCCACGGCGCGCAACGGCAGGCGCTGCAGCGCTGCGGTCGCGTATCTCCGGCCGGCCGAGAAGCGGCCCAACTTGCGGGTCGAAGTGCAAGCGCTGGCGACGCGCATACTGTTCGAAGGTAAGCGCGCGATCGGCGTCGCCTACGAGGCGGGCGGGGCGCGGCACCAGGCGCGCGCGGCGCGCGAAGTGATACTGTCGGCCGGCAGCTTCAATTCACCGCAATTGCTGGAATTGTCCGGTGTCGGGTCGCGACACCGCCTGGAGCGCTTGGGCATTGCACCCGTGCACGAAGCGCCGGCGGTGGGTGAAGACCTGCAAGACCATTTCTACTGCCGCACTTTCTGGCGTTGCAACCGGCCGATCACGCTCAACGACGATATGCGCTCGATATGGGGTCAGGCGAAGATCGGCTTGCGCTACGCGCTACAACGCCGCGGGCCACTCACCGTGAGCGCGGGCTATGCCGCAGCATTCGTGCGTACGCGCCCGGAGCATCCTCGCCCCGACGCGCAGATCTATTTCATTAACTTCTCCACCGCCAAGCGCGGCGGGTTTTTGCATCCGTTTTCCGGCTTTACTCTCTCGGTGTCGCAAACGCAGGTCGAGTCGCGGGGTTCGACACACATCGCCTCGCCCGATCCGCGCGCAGCACCGGAGATTCGCTACAACTACCTCGCTACCGAGAACGATCGCCGCGTGATGGTGGACGGGCTTAAGTTCGTTCGCCGTATCGCGACGACCGCGCCGCTGGCCGGCTACGTCACCGCGGAGGAGTTTCCGGGCAAGCGCGTGGTGAGCGATGCAGACTGGCTCGCCTTCTGCCGGGAAGCCGGCGATACGGTGTTCCATCCGGTGTCGACCTGTCGCATGGGAACCGACTCGCGCGCCGTGGTCGACCCGCAGTTGCAAGTGAACGGCCTTAGCGGACTGCGGGTGGCGGACGCTTCCGTCATGCCGGCGGTTCCATCCGGCAACATCAACGCCGCGGTCATCGCGGTGGCGGAAAAGGCGGCCGACCTGATCCTCGAGCAGCGCTGAGCCGCTCTCGAGATCGCCTCAGAAAACGGACGCCAAAGTACGCTAAGCCGTTTGCTACGGCTGCAACGGCCTAAATTTTCCGGCTCCGACGTTGGCGCTGTTGCGCCACAAATAGTCGCCGGTCAGGTTGACCTGCTCCCCGCCGTTGGAGCGCCGCA
>CAZILI010000220.1:6169-6853 GCA_964539965.1 uncultured Burkholderiales bacterium
CCGCAAAGTGGGTCTTAAGATCCTCACGCAGAACATGACACAGCCAGCGCCGGGGGGAGGTAATCATTACCGTGTTCAGTGCGGTCGCCCAGTTCGAGCGCGAGATCATCCGCGAGCGCGCGCCGGATCGGACGCCGCCCGTTCTCGCGGTTACAAAGGCGGACGCCCTCGTGCACTATCAGACAAAGACCTGAAGCAGGCGCGCGCGTTGCTCGCCGATCCGGAAATCACTGTAGAGCACGTCCGTGGCGGCTGGGCGTCGGTCCGTCCACGTTGTACCGGTACCTCCGGCGGCGCACCAGGCCGCTCAAGAATTCGAACTTTCATCAGCGAACATCAGGAACGAAATCGGCTCCGGAGCCACTATGGATTTTCCAGCGGCGATCAGCAGAACCGACCTATTGCCGTCCTTCGCGACCGGCTGCTTTCGGGTGGCCCAATTTGGTGCCGTCGCAAAGAAAGTTTCGTGCATGTCGATCTAGACTTAACTCGAACGACTAGTGGGTGAAGGGTAAAATTGCGTACTTGGGCCTATCCTTCATGAAGGCACACGCAGATCAAATGGCACATTTCGCTGCGGCGGACTGAGCAATGCAGACGACGTAGTTGACGTTGGCGAAACGGCCAGGATGGCATAACTTTTCACACAAGGAGTAACGCGATGACCAGTTCCATCCGCACTTG
>CAZILI010000221.1:0-6811 GCA_964539965.1 uncultured Burkholderiales bacterium
CGCCTGCGAGACCGCGGTGCTGAGCCTCGGCGGCTACGGCTACGCGAAGGAGTTTCACGTCGAGCGCTACTTGCGCGAAGCGATGATCTGCCGCTTGGCGCCGGTGAGCGCGCAGCTCATCCTGTGCTACATCGCCGAGCGGGTGTGGGGGCTGCCCAAGTCGTATTGATGGGGGTATAGCCGCAGAGCCCGCATTTGGATGCGGGCTATAGCCTACCACCCTACCCTGTATATGTCGAACGGTCTACAGCGGCTGCTCGGAGAACGCCGCCGCGGGTCCGCTCACTTCCACGCTCTTCAAATCCGGGCAGCGCGGCGTGGCGACGATGGCGTAGGGGTTGGTGATGACTTGCGCGACCATCGCGCCCGGCTTGGGCGCGCTGGCCGCAAGCTTCACCTTCAAGGTAGCTTGCACGCAGGCGATCGACTCGATCGTCACGCCGTAGCCCGCGGTCGGCTTCTCGCCGAGCGAAGCGTACACAACCATGTCCTTGGTGAAGTCGACGGCAGGCGGCGTGGGCGCGGGAACCGTCGCGGCCATCACGCGCGTGAACAGCCGCTCGAAAGACGCGGCGTCCTGCACGACTTGCACCTGCGGCGCCGCGCTCTGCAAACCGGAGTTCGCGCCGCTGCGCAAGACTTGGAAGGTCTGAGCCATGCAGGACGATAGTGCTACGATCGCGCACAGCGCGCAAACCGCAGTCGCATAGCTGAACGAGCGCATAGCATACCCCCTATCGCGGTCGCCGCGCCGAGGCGCCGCGCGCCGTCGTCTCGCGTGTCGTTTGGTTTTGCATTGCGATGTCCACATCGCTTCGACTCGAGCCCGCCGTCACCTTAATTGCCGTTCGAAAAATTCCGCAAGAGTCCACGGGCTCGCAGATAAGGCCGTCGTCGTCTCGGTCGGTGCCCGCGACGATGTCGTAGTCACCCGGAGCCAGATCCGCCAAGCTGTAGCGGTAGCCGTTCGCGGCGGTCGCGCTGAACTCCTTGACCGTGTCTCCGGTCGCGCTGCTTACCGCGAGCACAAATACCGTCCCTACGTCGCCGCCCGTGCCGGTCGCCGCCACTTGCACGCTGATCGGCACGGTCAAGGTCTTGCCGGCGCCGGTCGCATCCGTGGTGATCGTCAAGGTGGCCGAATTGGCGCCCGTCGGCAATCCCGCACGGTTCACGGTCACGTCGATGCGCAGCGGCGCCGGGCCGGTGGTCGGAGCGACGCTGACCCACGGCTGATTCACCGTGGCGCCGGTCACGTTCAAGGTTTGTACCCCACCGTTTGAGACCGTCACCTGCAACGCCGAAACGGCGGTGCCAAAATCGAGTGAGGTCGGCGCAGCGACGCCGATCGAGTCGGTCGGCGGAGGCCCGCCGCCTCCGGCCAGCGCTTGTGCGGCGGCGACGGCGAGATCGGCCTTGATGAGGCCGTGGCCGAAGATGTCGTCACGACCCGCGGCGCCCAAGTCCTCGGTGATGCGCAGAGCCGTTCCCGTGTGAGTACCGGCCAGCAAGCTATCCAAGTCTTGCGGCGATAGCGAGCGATCGACCGAGCGCATAAGCCCCACCACCCCCGCCATGTGCGGCGAGGCCATGGACGTGCCCTGCAAGAAGCCATAGCCCAACTGAATGCTGCCGCTGCCGTCGTCGCCCAGGGTGCTGAGCACGCCGTCCGCGCTGGCGGTGCGCATGTTGCCGCCGGGGGCGGCGACGTCGACCGTCGCGCCGAAGTTCGAATACGGCGCCTTGGCCTTGTTGCGATCGACCGCAGAAACCGACACCACCCCGTCGAGCGAAGCCGGAGAGAAGAACTCGTTGGAGTTGGAATTGCCTGCCGCGGCGATGAAGATCACGCCTTGACCGCGGGCCGCAGTGACAGCATTTTGCATGGTCGTGCTGCGCCCCGGCCCGCCCAGGCTCATGTTGATTACGTCTGCCTTCTGCGTCGGCAAGGTCCCCGAAGCATTGGTCAGACGCGCTGAGAAGTAGATCGCCTCGGCGATGTCGGCGTCGGTGCCACCGCCTGCGCCCAGCACACGCAGCGGCATGATCTTGGCGCGCCACGCCACACCCGCAACGCCGATGCCGTTGTTGGTGGCGGCCGCGATCGTCCCCGCCACGTGGGTGCCGTGGAACGAGCTTTGCGGCGGTTCGTCGCCCGGATCGTCCGGATTCGCGTCTAATCCGTCACCGTCACGGCCTCGGCTGGCGTCGCTGACGAAGTCGTAGCCAGCGACGAGTTGACCGGAAAGGTCGGGATGCGAAAGCAATACGCCCGTGTCGATGACCGCGACGATGATGGGACTCGCCGCGTTGCCCGAGTCGCCGATCGTCACGTCCCAGGCTTGCGGCAGATTGATGAGCGGATAGTGCCATTGCTGCGCGAACCCTGGGTCGTTCGGGGTGGCGAGCGCCCGCCGAATGAAGTTTGGCTCGGCGTATTCGATCGACGGATCACGGCGCAGCTTGCGGATGGCGTCGATGGTCGCCCCGGTCTGCTCGTTCTTGCGCCAGGCTTGGCCCACTTTTTCGCCTTTGCCCGAGGCGGAAAGACCCTTACTCGCGGTTACCCGCGACGCGGCGGGCGCGACCGCTCTGGCCAAAGTCACGCCCTGAGACAACTCGCGCGCGGCCGCGAGCCCGGCTCGGTCGATCGCCGCCTGCGCGGAAAATTTCGCGCTGGCCTTGGGTTTGAACAAGACCTCTCCGGGCACAATCTCTGCGCCTGTGGGGATGATGGTGTCCGCCGTCGCGACTTGCGCCGCCGGAACGCCCACGGTCAGCAAATAGTTGCTTCGCTGCGCTAGGCCAGTCACGCCGATGTAGAAGGTGCCGGCGCCGGGAGTCGCCACCACCTCGGAGGAGGACAGGCTCGCCTCAGAGCAGTCCACCGCGTTTCCGACCGAATCGAACAGGTAGAGATCGATGTCTTGGGCGTCGGCAGCGATGGTCATGACGATCTGCGTCGCCTGGGTCGTCGTGACCTTGTAGAAGTCGTCGATCACTTGCGTCGTAAAGAACTGGCTGCAAGCGGCGACGTTCAGCGAGGTACCGCGGTCGACTTGAGCGGAATCGCCGAGAATGGAGTCGCCGACAGCAACCGTCTGGGCTTCAGCGAGCGTATCGTTGGGTTCGATCTGCCGCTTGTTGCTCGCCGCCACCGCTAGGGTGCCGGCGACGCTTCCCGTGGTCCCCCCGCCGCCCCCGCCCCCTCCCCCGCCACAGGCGGCGAGGGCGAAGCACAGCGACGCCAACACGAGCCAGGGTTTCTGCCTCATCATCGACTCCTCAACGCGCGGGCAGGCCCGCGCCGATTGTTGTTTTCAGCCTTGACGAATGGACCTCAAGCCGCGGCGAAACCGCGCCACCCCTTCTTCGAGGCGATCCAGAGAACTAGCGAAGCACCAGCGTAAGTATCCCTCGCCCTCGGGCCCGAAGGCAACGCCGGGCGCGAGTCCGAGCCGCGCCTCGAACACGAGCTTGCGCGCGAAGGCGACGCTGTCGGTCAACCCCTCGATGCGCAGAAAGCTGTACATCGCGCCGCTCGGCACGGCGGCGCGCACGCCGGGCATTTCGTTCAATCGCGCGTGCAACAGATCGCGCGCGGCGCGATAGCGCGCCAGCGTGTGCTCGACGATCGTCTCGCCTTGGCCGATCGCGGCGACGCCCGCCTGCTGCACGAAGCCCGGCGCGCACGAGGTGTTGTACTCGATCAGCTTGCCGAACTCGGACACGAGCACGGCCGGCGCGACGATAAAGCCCAAGCGCCAGCCGGTCATCAGCCAATTCTTGCTAAAGCTGTTGGTGCTCACCACGCGATCTTCTTCGTGCGCGATGTCGAGAAACGACGGCGCGATGCGCGCGTCCGCGCCGAAATACAAGCGCTCGTAGACGTCGTCGGCGACGATCCAAATGCCGTGCTTGCGGCAATGCTCGAGGATCGCCCGCTGGCTCGCGCGATCGATGGTCCAGCCGGTCGGGTTGTTGGGCGAGTTGAGAACGAGCGCGCGGGTCGACGGGGTGAGGGCGGCGATCAGTCTATCCAAGTCGAGCCGCCACTCGCCGTCGAACGCGAGCGGTACCGGCACGACTTGCGCACCGAGGATTTTCGGACCCTCGGTCAAGTTCGGCCAAACCGGTGTGACGATCGCCACCCGATCGCCGGGGTCGAGCAGCGCCTGGTGCGTGAGCATGAGCGCGTTCACACCCGAGCTAGTGACCACGACGTTGTCCAACCCGGTCGGCCGGTGCAGCCGCGACACATAGGAGGCGATGGCTTCGCGCAGCGGCGGTATACCGAGATTTTGCGTGTAGAAAGTGTCGCCGGCCTCGAGCGCGCGGATAGCCGCCTCGCGCACGAACTGAGGCGTCACCTCGTCGGGCTCGCCGAACCAAAACGCGAGCACATCGGGCGCGCCCATGGCGGCGTTGGCGACCTTGCGGATCTCCGATTCGGCGAGCGCGCGGACCGCTTCTCGCGCCAGGGGTGCGGCAGTCATGGGAATATCTCGCTTCATGGGCGGGCCCGGTCAAGTGCCTTGGGCGTATCACTTTACCAAAGAACGCTCGGGTCCCGTGCACGCGACTTTTGCTTTTGATCGACTCACCGAATAAAATGCGGTAATTTTCAAAGCTCTCGGCGGCAAACTTCAAGCCGCGCGGCAGTTAACCGCGTTCAACTCGCAAAAGGGGACTACTCGATGACTGATAAAGCCGCCGACAAAAACGCCAACTTCTTGCTTGCGGGTGTGGACGACGGTTACGCCGAAACCAAGGTCGTGACGCGCAGCGACAAGGTCCACATCGCCTCGCTCGCGCGCGCCGGGCTGTTCGGCTTGTCCTCCATGGGCACCGAGGACAAGATCGGCGGCAGCTACGAGACCGACGGCCGCAAGTTCACCGTGAGCGACAAGATCGAGGGCGAAGAGACGCGCTTCGACGACTTTCCGATTTCGGACATCAATCGCGTCATCATTCACCACGCGCTGCGCCTGGCGAACCTCGGCGGCAAGAAGGTAAAGGTCGCCACCGGCCTACAGGTCTCGCACTACTTTCAGAACGACGTGCGCAACGAAGATATGATCAAGCGCAAGCAAGAATCCCTGCTGCACGAAGTGAAGGCGCTGGACGGCGCTCCGTGCGCCGATATCATCGAGCACGTTGTGCTGCCCGAGGCGGTCGCTTCCTGGTTCGACTACGCCTACGACGACAAAGGCAATCAGCTCGAAATGGAAGGGCCGTGCGGGGTGATCGACGTGGGCGGGCGCACCACCGATTGTGTCACGGTGCTCGAAGGGCATCAGATCGACCATCAGCGCTCGGGCACGGGAGAGGTCGGCGTGCTCGATATCTACCAGAGCATCGGCGCCAAGCTGCGCGCCGAATTCGGCGAAGGCATCATCTCGCGCAAGGTGTACGATCAGGCGCTGCGTACCGGCACCATCAAGCGATTCGGCAAGCCGCACAACATCAAGCACATGGTCGATCAGGCGATCGCCGAGATCTCCGAGCGCGTGTTGAACGAGGCGAAGCGGCATTTCGGCACCGGCGCGCACTTGGACGTGATCCTGTTCGTCGGCGGCGGCGCCACCGTGATGCCGCAGCTCACCACCTACTTCCCCAACACCAAAGTGCCGCCCGAGCCCGAGTTCGCCAACGCGCGCGGGATGTACAAGTACCTAAAGCTCAATGCCTAAACGGCTGGTCGTCGAGCTCGATCCCAACGACGGCCTAGACGCGAAGTTGTTGCTCGACTACATCGCCGCAGGCGATCAGCGGCAGTGGCTCAAGCGCTGCCTACTGCTGGGCTACTTGGTGGTGAGCGGCGAATTGCACGTAACCGACGAGGACGAAGCCGCGCAGCGCGGGGAGGCCCCCGACAAGCCGCGCCGCGGCATCGGCGACCAGCTGTTCGGCATCAAGCGCTGATCGGGCGCGCGTGACGGCCGAGAACGTTAGCCCGCCTGTCGCGCCGCCGAGTCTCGCGCCTTGGCTGTCGCGGCTGTTGCGCCGTGTGCCGCCCACCGAGCGCACGCAAGCGAGCGTCATCGTGGCCACCATTGTGCTCGGCCTGGCGCTCGATCAGGCCGTCGAGATCTGGGGCCAAGTCGCCGTGAGCGTATGGACCTGGCTCGTGTTTCTTTGGCTGCTCGACAACGCGCGCGGCAACGAGCGGCGCACGCTCCTCGCCATGTTGATGATCTCGACCGTGGCCGAGATCTTCTTCTCGCTCGGCTGGGGTTTGTACGTGTATCGGCTCAAGAACGTGCCCGCGTTCGTGCCGCCCGGCCATGTGCTGCTGTTCGTGCTCGGCAATCTGGTGGCGGCGCGCGCTACCGTCACGGGGATGAAGGCGCTCGCGCTCGCGAGCGGTGTCTACGCGCTGCTCGCCAACGCGTTCGGCATCGACGAACTGAGCATCTGGATGTGGCCTGCGCTCGCTCTCGCGCTCACTTTCGCGCCGGCGCGGCGCTTGTATGCCGCCATGTTCGTGCTCGCGCTGGCGATGGAGTTGTACGGCACTTGGCTCGGCAATTGGACCTGGATGCGCGAAGTGCCGCTGGCGGGATTGACGACCACCAACCCGCCCGGCTGCGTGGGAGCGGGCTACTGCTTGCTCGATCTCGCCGTGCTTGGGGCGGTGCGCGCTGCCCACTCTTGCGCCGGCTTTCTGCGGCTGCGGTCTCTCACCTCGCCGGCCGATACACCATAGAGTAAAGGCTCACAGCCCGCATCCGGATGCGGGCTTTGGCGTGATACTCCCGTTGTGTCTCAAGAAAAAGCCGCAATTCCGGTCTGCGCCCGCCCCAGAATC
>CAZILI010000222.1:0-6787 GCA_964539965.1 uncultured Burkholderiales bacterium
GCGATCAGCTCTTTGCCGGTGCCGGTCTCGCCGGTGATAAGCACGGCGGGCGCCTCGGCATCGGCGAGCTTGCTCTCGGCGTGCACGACTTGCCGAATGGTCGATTTCAGTACCTGCATCGGCGCCGATGAGCCGATCAACTTGGCGAGGCCGCCGTCCGCCTCTTTGCGGCGATAGTAGGAAAGCTCTTGCTCGCGGCGCTCCTCGCCGAGCGCCTTGTCGAGCACCAGCTTGAGCTTGCCGAGCACGACCGGCTTGGTGAGGTAGTCGTAAGCGCCTGCCTTCATGGCGTCGACCGCCACCTGCTCGTTGCCGTGCCCCGTGACCATGATGACCTTGATCTGGGGATCGCGCGCGCGTATGCGTTGCAGCGCCTCCACGCCGTTTATGCCGGGCAAGTTGAAGTCGAGCACGATCGCCTCGGGGCGGTACTTTTCCAGTTCCTCCAGCCCGGCTTCGCCCGAGTGCGTGATGCGCACGTCGTAGCCGGCGCGCTCCAAGTAGGCGCACACGTTCTTCGCCAGTGTGGCCTCGTCTTCGATGAGCAATACGCCGTACGCCATGGTCATGCCTATTGCACGGGAATGCGCAGCCGGACCGCCGTCCCCGCGCCGGGCGCGCTGGTGACCTCGATGGCACCGCCCAGACGCTCGATGGTGCGCTTGACCAGCGGCAGCCCGACCCCTAAGCCCTTCTTCTTCGTGGTATGAAACGGCAGGAAGATCTTGTCGAGCTCACCGCGCGCGATGCCCACGCCCGTGTCGCGCACCGTCACGTCGACGCAGCCGACGGCGCTGTCCAGCTTGGTCTTGATGCTGAGCGATCCGCCGTCGGGCATGGCCTCGAGAGCGTTGGCGATTAGGCTATTGAACATCTGGCTAAGCAGCGCCGCATCGCCATTCACCTTCGGCAACGGCTCCTGCAGCTCGAGAGCGTGGGAAACGCCCAGTCGTTGCATCTCACGACCGAAACCCTCCGCCGCCGCGCGCACGACGCTGTTGAGGTCGAGCGGCTGCACCGTCGCGCTGCCTTGATGCGCGTAGGTGAGAAGATTCTTCACCCAGCCTTCGAGGCGATCGACTTCGCCGACGATGTCTTCGCCGCGCTCCTTCGGGTTTCCGATCGCATCCACGATCAGCTCGGCGGAGGAGCGGATGCTGGCGAGCGGATTGCGAATGCCGTGCGCCACGGTGGAGGCCATCTCGCCGACCGCGACCACACTCTCGCTCGCGACCAGTTGGCGCTGCTGGGCGCGAATCAGATTGTCGGCGCGACGCACCATCCACAGCAGCATGAGAAACAAGAACGCGCTGCCGATCAGAGCCGACAGCCAAATCCACCGCGTGAGAGAATGGATAGTGCGAAATAGCGGCGCGGGCGACTTGTAGATTTCGACCACCCCGATCACGCCGCGCTGGTCCGCACCGTAGATAGGAACATAGTTCTCGACGAAATTCTCGTGCTTGAACGGCAGAAAAGCGTGCTCGGGTTTGAGATAATTGGCGCCTTCCAGTATCTCGCTCTCGATCTTCAATTCGCCTTGCAGCGCTTCGGCCAGCTCCGGGTTGTCGCCGAGCCGCTTGCCGAGCGCTTGTTTGTTGCTCGACCAAATCACCCGGCTATGCGCGTCGTACACGTTGATGTGAATGACGTCTGGCATCGCGGTGATGAGCTTGAACAAGCGCCCGAGCTCTGGCGAGGGAGTGGG
Organism: uncultured Burkholderiales bacterium; assembly: GCA_964539965.1. Lineage (GTDB taxonomy): Bacteria > Pseudomonadota > Gammaproteobacteria > Burkholderiales > JALYOK01 > CAZILI01. The sequence continues at coordinate 1,709 of CAZILI010000222.1, forward strand.
CACTTGCGCATCGGCGCCGCGCTCGTGCGCGACGCGAAAGAAAAAAGGCTCGGCTTCGTGCGCACGGATCAGGCCTTGCACGAACTCCATGGTGACCACGCCGTCGCGATGCAGCGTCTGCTCGATCATGAAGCGCGACAGCAGACTCGCCGAGACGACACCGACCACGAGAATCGATCCCAGGCTCAACAGCGAGAACCAGCGCGTGAGGTGAAACGGTTTGCGGCCGGCCGGCGCTGTTTGCCCCTGCTCGACCCCGCCCGTGGGCGATTCTTGGGCCGGCGCAAGCGCGACTTGCGATGTTACCGTGCCGTCGTGTGTGGACATCGCGTCTCCCTTTTGCTGTGTCGTTTCGCTGCTGATTTGCGGCAAGAACTGGAGAAATTCGATTCTTACCTTGACGGCGCCATTCTATCGTGGGATAATTTCCCACGTCAAGCGAAATCTTGGACACGAATAGCGAGAGGGGCAGGGCGGCGCGAGCCGCTACGAGCAAGAAGAGAACGATGAAGGGCGATGCCACCAAGTTAGGCGCCCAAAGCGGGCTGGTGATGCGGATCTTGCGCCGCGTGTTGCGGCCGCTCGCGCGCTTCATGTTGGCGCAGGGTATTACCTATCCGATGTTGACCGATCTGTTGAAGTTGACCTTCGTGCAGGTCGCGGCGGAGGAGTTCATGCTGGAGAACAAGCGCACCACCGACAGCCGCATCAGCCTGCTCACCGGCGTGCATCGCAAAGACGTGAAGCGGCTGGTGCACGAACCGCGCAGCGTGCAGCGGAGCGAAACGAGCGCTGCCTCATTCGGCGCGCAGTTGGTCGCCCGCTGGGTGGGACACAAAGACTATCTCGATAGCAAGGGCCGCCCGCGCGCCTTACCTCGGCTGGCCAGCGAAGGCGGCGCCAAGTCGTTCGAGTCGCTGGTCGCCTCGGTGAGCAAAGACATTCGCTCGCGCGCCGTGCTCGACGAATGGCTGCGCATGGGAATCGCGCATCTGGACGACGAAGATCGCGTGCGCCTCAACGTCGACGCCTTCGTGCCCAAGAAAGGCTTCGAAGAGAAAGCGTTCTTCTTCGGCCAGAATCTGCACGACCACATCGCAGCGAGCGTGCACAACGTGCTCGAGCAAGGCAAACCCTTCCTCGAGCGCAGTGTCTATTACGATCACCTCACGCCGGAGTCGGTGGCAGAGCTAGCCAATCTGTCGACCGAACTGGGCATGCACGCGTTGCAGACGGTGAATAAGCGCGCGATGGAGCTGGAAGCGCGCGACGCCGGTAAGGACGATGCCACCGAGCGCATGAATTTCGGCATGTATTTCTATAGCGAAGAAGAGCAAGAACCGTCCTCCAACCAGGAGCCCGACCAAGGTTGATCCAAATGACTCGCCTCTCGACCGGCCACTCGTTGCGTTACGCCTGTTCTTCCCTCGCCGCGTGCGGCTTTGCGCTGCTTCTCGCCGCCTGCGGCGGAGGAGGGGGCGGATCGGTCGCCGGAGGCATCGGCGGCACCGGCACCCCGGTGACGGCCTCCGGCGCCGTAAGCGGCTTCGGCAGCGTCATCGTCAACGGCCTCGAATTCGCGATCAACAACACCGGCACCGCGATCACCGTCAACGACGCGACCAATCGAACGCAAGCCGATCTACGCGTCGGCATGGTCGTCACCGTCGAGGGCAGCAAGTTCACCGATTCTTCGGGCAATACGACCTACACGGCGAATTCCATCACCTATCGAAACAACGTCATCGGGCCGGTGCAGTCGACTTGCGTGCCCGGCGCGGCAGTGTCGCTCACGGTGTTGGGACAGCCGGTGCGGGTGGACAACCAAACCAATCTCGACGACGGCTTCGCCTGCAGCGGCACCCCGACCGGCGTGGTCGAAGTGAGCGGTTTCGCCGACGCCAACGGCACCATACGCGCGACCCTTATTCGCAACACCAATGCCGGCGCGGGCAGCACCTTGGAAGTTCGCGGCGTGGCGCAAAACGTCGACGTCGTGCTCAAGCAGTTTCGCATCAACACCTTGGTGGTGAACTACGGCCAAGCCGAGAAGAAGAATTTTCCGGCCAACGAGTCGGCCCTCAACGGCGCCTATGTCGAAGTGAAAGGCACCTTGCTGCCCAACAGCGAGCTCAACGCCACCAAGGTCGAAGTCAAGACTTCGGGAAGCGGCGGCGCAGCCCAGCAAGCCGAGGCGGAGGGCATCATCAACCAATTCATCAGCAGCGCCGATTTTCAGGTCAACGGCCAGCGCGTCACCACCAACTCGAGCACCGTCTACGAGCCTGCCGGCGCGAGTGCCAACGACCTGGCCCTCAACAAGCGCATCAACGTCTCGGGCAACTTGAGCGCCGGCGTGCTCACCGCCGCCCGCGTGCGCTTCGAGCAGGACAGCATCGTCGAAATCGAGGGCGATGCCTCCTCGGCCGGCAACGGCTCGACCGGATCCTTCTCGGTGTTCGGCTCGCCCGGCATCACGGTCAAGGTAGACACCCTCACGACCTACAAGGACAGCAGCAATGCGAAAGATCAAACCTTCAACCTGACCAAGATCAAGCAGGGCAATCATCTGCGCATCGCGGCCACGCAAAGCAATAACGATGTGACGGCGACGCGGGTCGAGCGGCTCGATGCCGACAACAAGGCCGAGTTGCGCGGCGTCGTCGAGCAGACGTCTAACCCGACCTTCACGATCTTGGGCGTGACCGTCGACACGTCGTCCACCTCGTCTTTCAAGGACGCCAACGGCCAGAGCGTCAATCGCACGGCGTTCTTCGCCGGCATCCAGGTGGACACGACGATCGCAAAAGCAAAAGGGCAGTTCAGCAACAACAAACTGTTAGCCGACGACGAAGCAAGCCTAGAACAAGACTAGTTATTCATTCCATAGGACTCAGCGTTCCAGACTGCCTCGCCAAGCGCTGCGCCGCGCGAGCAGTAGCCGGAGCGCATTCACTGTAGAAGGAGAGTTTCAATGATTCGCGCTCTATGTACCAAGTGGCACCTTCCGTTGTTCGGCTTGTTGTTCCTCGCCGCTTGTGGAGGTGGCGGAGGCGGCGGCTCGGCCGCCTCCGGGGTAGGCGGCACGGGGATCTCCTCCGGCACCATCACGGGTTTTGGCAGTATCATCGTCAACGGCGTCGAGTTCGATGACAACGGCGCCGATATCTTGCTTGTGGATGAGAACGATGATGTGTCTGGAAGCGCCGACGACAAAGGTGGTCAGCGCGGCGATCTGCATGTCGGAATGGTGGTTGAGGTGGAGAACGAGTCAAGCGGTAACGCGCGACGGGCTCGCCATATCCGCTTCGAGAACATCGTCAAGGGTCCGATCCAGACGGTCGACGCTGCCAACAACACGCTCATCGTTCTGGGACAGACGGTGTTGGTCGATGCCAACACCTCTATCATCGGTCGCGACAATACCGGCGCGATCGCGTTCACCGACATCACCGGACTCAACGTCAACGATTTCGTCGAAGTGAGCGGTTTTGTCAAGTCTACGGGTGAAATCGTCGCGACGTTCATCCAGAAGAAGGTCTTCCAGCCCGGTGTCACGACACTCAAACTCAAGGGTAAGGTAAGCAATCTCACGCAAGGCGGCACGACCTTCAACATCAACGCCCAAGTCGTTGACTTCACTACCGCGCCGGCACTGATTACGCCGGCCGGCTCGACTTTGCGAAACGGGGGTTTCGTGGTGGTCAAGACGAAACTCGAGCCCGTCCCACTAGGCGGGACTCTGCTCGCGCAACAAATCAAGATCAAGAGAAGTGGCATCAACCCCGGCGAAGGCTTCCAGGTCGAGGTCGAAGGCGTGATCGAGTCGATCGACCTCGGCGCGAAAACCTTTGTCGTGAACGGCGTCACCATCGACGGCAGCGCCCTCTCGATATTGGGCTCACTGGTGGTCGGGCAGAAGATCGAGATCGAGGGTGTGATGCGTAACGGCATTTTGGTGCCAACTAAGGCAAAGAGCGAGCAGGAATCCAATATCCGCGCTGAGGCACCGATTCAGGCCATCGTCGGCGCACCGACCAATACACTAACTGTGCTCGGAGAGGTCTTCACGGTCAACGCCCTCACTCGATTCGAGGACAAGGTGAGTGACGCTCGCCCGTTCAACTTCACAAACTTCGATCAAGTGCTGCAGGTTGGAGATCGAGTCATCGTTCGCGGCTTCCAAAGCAACGGCTCATTGACGGCGACTCGGATCGAGCGCGTTTCGAGCAGGGACTTTGTCTCTATACAGGGGCCGCTCAGCGACAAGACGCCGAACACGGCGATCAAGATTCTCGGCGTAACGGTTCAGGTCGGGCTCAACACGCAGCTGCGCCAAGGGCTTGGCTCTCTCACTGACCTGTTCAGCCGAGCTGACGGCACCGTGCTCAAGGCGAAGGGCATTGCGCCAGTGAGTACGACCGACGTGATCGACGCCACGCGCGCGACCCCCGGCGCGCCGGGCGAGGTCGAGCTCGAGGACTAAGCCGCGCTTCGCGTTTTTTCCGAGGCCCAAAGAGAAGGCTTTGGGCCACTTTGTTTGCCCGACGAACACAATTGAGCAAACGGCAATTCGCCCGATGCTTTGTTACCATTCATGTGTTCTGGTTGATGTGGCTGCTCGTGATACCCCGCTTCCATAGGAAGATCGGTTGTCTCATCTGTGTGCTCGCGCTCGCCGCCTGCGGTGGCGGCAGCGGCAACGTCGCGGGCGGTATCGGCGGCACAGGCAGCGCGCTGGGATCGGTGTCTGCCAAGGGCAGCGTGACCGTAAACGGCGTGCACTTCACCACTACCGGTGCCAGCGTGTTCATCGAAGGCGAGCGCCAGAGCGGGCTCGACGATCTCAGCAAGATCCAAATCGGCATGACGGTGCTGGTGCGCGGCACCTACCTCTCTGAGACCGAAGGGGTGGCGAGCGAAGTCCACTATCTGCGCGATGTGCGCGGACCGGTATCGGCGGTCGATCGGGTCAACAACAGCCTTTCGGTCATGGGCCAGACCGTGCTCATCGACGGCGATCCTGTCGTCGGCACGCGCTTCTCCAACCTCGCCGGCCTCGCCGACCTGCAGCTGAAC
>CAZILI010000223.1:0-6787 GCA_964539965.1 uncultured Burkholderiales bacterium
TAGATAGCGACCCGCTTCATTCTTCTTCTCCTTCTCTTCTTGTTCTTCGAGAGTGCACTGCTCTTCAAGCTTACCATTGGGTCGTTCGTAAAACAACTGGTTTTAGAATATCACAATCGCGGTTCAGAACCCTTTGAATCAATGGCGACCGCAGGTCCTCAAACCCTGCAGGGTTTCTGTATGCCTCTCTTCGGTTGGTCGATCGAGCGTGGCGTCGGGCTGCGCCGTCGCGGAAACGTCCAGTTCGTGGACAAGGTTGGGCCCGTGTGGATTCCGGTCTAACCGCTGTTGCAGACCATGGGAATGGGATCTCCCATAGGAGCCTATCCGCTTCCGCGCCACCTCTATTTGCTACACAAGTTCACGGGATCAACGTTGAGCTTTGACCATACTTGCCCGAGCGCCCGGCGCGGCGCAAGCGAACCATACACGAGAACAAGGATTTCACCCATGAGAACTGTTACAAGATTTGTGGTTGTCGTTGCAGCGCTACTCACACTCGCCGGCTGCGCAACTACCCAAAACGTCCAGCTCGCGACCCAAACGCCGCAGAAATCCTTCGCTACCGCAGCGTTGGTGCCGCAAGACGGGAACTCGGCTGCGATGGATGGGCATGTTCGGACCGCGCTTTTGAGAAAAGGATTGAACGTCAAAGCACCGTTGCCGGTGGGAACCAGGCAATCATCGGATGTGGACCTGATCGTCACCTACGTTGATGTATGGCGCTGGGATTTGGCGATGTATCTTAGCTCCGTAGACGTTCAACTTTTCGACGCCGCGACCGGTAACCTGGTTGCTTTAGGGCGCTGGAAAGACTCTCCCCTTCACGGCTTCCGTGACCACGCCTCGGTGGTCGGAGGACTGATGGATGAGGTGCTCACCAAGGCCGGCGTTGGTATGCGTACAACGGCGGCGGCGCGCTAAGGGTCCCAACGCAACCGCTGCTGTCGGACACTCTCCTTTGGCGGCTGAGGAGAGGGCGTCCCTACACTTCCGAATCGCGCTTCGGCGCGGCGCTCGTGAGGTAGGACGCCCTTATCTCGCCGACATATAGGTTGTCGAGCGGCAACTTCGGGTCGCACTCCACAACCTCTTGTTGGCGCTCGATGGCAACGCAGTCTCCGGCGTTGACGTGCTGATTCAATTCTTCATCCGTCGCGCAACGGTAGACGGGCTTCGCGCACTGCGCGCAGTGGCGCTTGTTAGCATCGTAAGGATCACGGTGAAGGGCGTCCCATTTGATCGGGCAGAGGAAAGTGAAAGTGCAGTTTTCAATGGTGAGAGGCATCGTTTATCTCGCTTGACTCTTCTTCGCCGAGGCAATGTCCAGGACGGCGGCGGGCTTGACGAGGCCCGCGGCGGCCAGTATCGCGGCGGTCGCTCGTTCCACTGACTCCCGAACAGGATCCAGATCAAGTCTCGCATAGATTGCGGTCGAACTCGGCGACTTATGGTTGAGAGATTTCCCGATTATGACCATCGAAGCGCCGGTCTTCGCTTGCCAGCTCCCAAGGGTTCGGCGCAGATCATGAATGCGCAGGTCTGGGATCTCAAAATCGTCGACTTTGATCTTGTGCTTGCGTCCTTCCTCGTGGAATGATTTTACTGCGCGCCATGGTTCGGCGGCCGCAAGCGCAAGCGCGTTCGTGCGCTGCTCCTCATGCCAGCCAGCCGCAACAGCAATTGCCTCAACGAAACCTATTGCCTGAGCGCGTTGCAGCACGCGCCGCCAAACGTTCTTCGGCTCTACCAGATGGCCCGACTTCCCCTTTCCCGGGAAGACGTATGGTTCATCGTTCAACCTCGAGCGCAAGATCGTTATCGCTTCGGTCGAGAGCGTGATCACGTGTGGCGAACGGTTCTTCCCCTTCGCTCCGGGAATCCGCCATTCGGCGCGCGCAAAGTGAATTTCCTTCCACTGCATGCTTAGAACGTTTCCGCGGCGCGCGCCGGTTAAGAGTGAGATCAGGAACGCATCTCGGAAGTCGGTGTTCGGCTCTTCAGCGAGCGCCTGGAAAAAACGCTTCACTTCGTCCGCCTGAAGAAATCGATCGCGCTCCTCCTCGTGGTACTTCGGAGCATCCTTTGCCGGATTGTGCTTGGTCCGTTTGGTGGCGATCGCGTAGGAAAACATGGAGCTTAGAAGCGCTCTGGTCCGATTTGCTGCGTAGGGCGATTCCTTTCCGATCTTTCGGCAGAGGTCAGCAATATCTTTGTCGGTGACCAAAGAAAGCTTCGTTGCGGCAAGGCCAGTCGGCGTCTTTGTCTCGGAAGCGGCGTCCTCGCGCCGGCGCCCACCGAGGTAGAGAACGAAATTGCCCTCGTAGTCCTTCTTTGTCTTTTCACTGAGCGGCGAGCCAGTCCTCTCGTTTCGCTTGTTCTCGAGGAAATCGTCGAACAGGTCTTGCAGAGTACCTTCCCTGCGTAGTGCCCGCTTCACCTCGTTGGGGTTTTCTCCGGCTGCCATGATGCCAATAAGCTTTCGAGCTTTGTCGCGGGCCTGCTCGACGGATAGGTCGGGGAAACGACCGAGTGTGACCCGTTCGGGTTTGCCGGCGACCTTGAGCCAGCGATATAGCGAAAACGTCTTCACTCCCCGGCTAGAAACTCGAAGTTGCAACCCCTCCACCTTGGCGTCTCGGTATACCGTCCGAGCAGCGGCCGAGGGGGGAATCTTTTCAATCACCTCTTTGGTGAAGTTGAGTTTCGTTGGGTTGCTCACGTCGCAATCAAAGGAAGTGTCGGTCTTGTGGGTTGACTCTCTTCAAGCTGGGGTTATGCCGGGGTTAGGATTTTGGTTAAATTCCGGCAAACTTTCGAGAACCCGCGAAAGTAATGGTATCGCTAGAAAGCTCTTTCGATCAAGAGTTTAAGAAAGGATTGGTAAACTTGCGGAAATCATGAGAAACTGGATTGCCACTGATTCGTAATCAGTAGGTCGGTGGTTCGAATCCACTCATCAGCACCAGAGCATCTCTTTGTGAGTGGGCGCACCGCACTTAACTAGAATAAGTCAACAAGCCAGCACCCGTTCAGGACCTAACATGGCCTACGTCAGTCAGAATCCCTACTCGGGGGAAACAACCCGGACCTTTGCAAGCTGGACCCGCGCCGAGACGCAGCAGCGTATCGTGCGCGTTGCCACGGCACAAGCCCGCTGGGCGGGAAGGCCGTTCGAACATCGCGCCCGAGTCCTGACCAAGGCGGGCGAGCTGCTGCGCGAGCGGCGCGATCAGTACGCGCAGATCATAACGGAAGAGATGGGCAAGCTCGTGCGCGAGGCGCGCGCCGAAGTCGAGAAATGCGCGCTGGCGTGCGACTACTACGCCGTGCACGGCAGGCCGTTCTTGGAAGAAGAAATGATCCGCACGGATGCGGGCCGTAGCTATGTAGCCTATTTGCCGATCGGGACCGTGCTAGGCGTCATGCCGTGGAATTTTCCGTTCTGGCAGATTTTCCGCTTCGCCGCCGGCGCACTGATGGCGGGCAACGCCTGCGTGGTCAAGCCGGCCTCCAACGTGCCGCAATGTGGTCAGGCCATCGAGAGCGTGCTGCGCGATGCCGGTCTACCCGAGGACGTGTACGTCAACGCGTTCATCGAAGCCAGCGCGATGGAGGATGCCATTGCCCATCCGCTCATTCATGCGGTCACGCTAACCGGCTCCGAGCAGGCCGGTCGCACCGTCGCGGCCGTGGCCGGCAAGCACCTCAAGAAATGCGTGCTCGAGCTAGGCGGCTCGGATCCGTTCATCGTGCTGCACGATGCCGATCTCGATCTAGCGGCGAGCCAAGCGGTCGCCTCTCGCTTCATCAATTGCGGGCAGTCCTGCATCGCCGCGAAACGTTTCATTGTCGTCCCCGAAATCGCCGACGAGTTCGTCGCTTTGTTCCAAGAAAAAGCGGCGACGCTCGCGTTGGGCGATCCGAGCCTTGAGAGCACCGGACTCGGCCCCATGGCGCGGCGCGATCTGCGCGAGGAGGTGCACGAGCAAGTGCGCGAAGCGATCGGGCAGGGCGCACGAGTCGTGCTCGGCTGCGAACCCAGCGCCGCCGGGCATGCCCTCTATCCAGCCTCTATCCTCGACGGCATCACGCCGGCGATGCGCGTGTATCGCGAAGAAGTCTTTGGACCCGTTGCGCTGGTGATTCGGGCCGAGAGCGAGGCCGACGCAGTGCGCATCGCCAACGAGTCCGCCTTCGGTCTGGGCTCCAGCATTTGGAGCCGGGACTACGAACGCGCCGAAACGTTAGCGCTAGCCATCGAGGCGGGCTGCACGTTCGTCAACGGCATCGTGCGCTCGGACCCAAGGCTTCCGTTCGGCGGCATCAAGAACTCCGGCTACGGTCGCGAGTTGTCCTACCACGGCATACGCGAGTTCACCAACACCAAGACGGTGTGGATACGCGAGGGTTACACCGGCGCCGAGCGCCGACAAGTGAGCGAGCGCCGGCAGGGCTCACGCCGCCAAGGCGACGGCGACGGCCCACCGTTGGGCGAATAGTTCAACCCAAGAACAGCCGGTAGGCGATGTTGTCGGACTCCTCCCAATACGCGTAGCCTAGCCGGGCAAGGAAGCTGCGGAACTTTGCCTTGTCCTCGGGCGGCACCTGTATACCCGCCAACACACGGCCGTAGTCGGCGCCGTGATTGCGGTAGTGAAACAAGCTGATATTCCAGCCGCCGCCCATGTTCTCCAAGAACCGCATGAGCGCGCCCGGCCGCTCGGGAAACTCGAACCGATAGAGCCGCTCGTGCTGCGCGCTGGGTGCGCGTCCTCCGACCAGGTGGCGTATGTGCAGCTTCGCCATCTCGTTGTCGCTGAGGTCGAACGCCTCAACGCCGTGCCGCCGCAGTTGCGCGAAGATGCGATCTCTCTCCTCGCCGTCGCGAACCTCCAGCCCCACGAACACGTGCGCCGCCGTCGCATCCGCATAGCGATAGTTAAATTCGGTTACGTTGCGCTTTCCGAGCAAAGCGCAGAAAGCCCTGAAACTGCCGGGGCGCTCCGGGATGGTCGCCGCGAACACCGCCTCGCGCCGCTCACCCAGTTCCGCCCGCTCCGCCACGAATCGCAGGCGATCGAAGTTCATGTTGGCGCCGCACAGAATCGCCACCAGAGTCTTGTCCTTTAACCCTTCTCGCTCCGCATAGAGCTTCGCGCCGGCCACCCCCAAGGCCCCCGCCGGCTCTACGATCGAGCGCGTGTCTTCGAACACGTCCTTGATCGCCGCGCAGATGGTATCGGTGTCCACCAGCAGCACCTCGTCCACGTAACGCCGCGCCAGGCGAAACGTCTCGCTGCCCACTCGCTTCACGGCGACACCGTCGGCGAAGAGACCGACGTGTTTCAGCGTGACGCGGCGGCCCGCCTTGAGCGAACGGTACATGGCGTCGGAGTCCGTCGGCTGCACGCCGATCACCCTCACTTCGGGACGCAACCGCTTCACGTAGGCGGCGATCCCCGCGATCAGGCCGCCGCCGCCGATCGCAACGAAGATCGCGTGCAGCGGAGAGCGGCACTGCCGCAGCACCTCCATGCCGATGGTGCCTTGACCGGCGATCACGTCGGGATCGTCGTACGGGTGGATGAGCGTCAGCGAGCGCGCCTTGGCGAGCGCGAGCGCCTGCTCGAACGCTTCGGCGTACGACTCGCCGTGCAATTCCACTTCGGCCCCGCGCGCCAACACCGCCTGCAGCTTGATGTGCGGAGTGGTAACGGGCATTACGATAATCGCCTTGGTGCCCAGGCGCTGGGCGGCAAGCGCGACACCTTGCGCATGATTGCCGGCGGATGCGGCGACTACCCCTCGGGCCAACGCCTTGGCAGAAAGCCGCGACATCTTGTTGTAGGCGCCGCGCAGCTTGAAAGAGAACACCGGCTGCAAGTCCTCACGCTTGAGGAGCAGCGTGTTGCCGAGCCGCTGCGACAGGTTCGCGGCGCGCTCGAGTGGGGTTTCGATCGCGACGTCGTACACGTTGGCGTTGAGAATGCTTTGCAGATAGTCGATCTTCATGACGGATACTAATGTCCTGAGTCTGAAGTTCGTTGAGCAAATGGTGGGCTCGATCAAGGTTAGCAGATTCGGCAGCGGGGCCCTCGCGTTTGTCGCGCGGACGGCTTGGCGCTATCCTTTGCCTTCGGATCGCACGACATGACTCAAGACGAACTCAAACGCGAAGTGGCGCGCGCGGCGATGCGCTACGTTCCCCGCGGCGCGGTGATCGGCGTGGGTACCGGCTCGACCGCCAATTTCTTCATCGCCGAACTGGCAGAAGCCGCCGGCGCGATCGATGCTGCCGTGGCAAGTTCGCTTGCAACCGAACGTCGGCTGCGCGAGGCCGGCATCCGGTCGATCGAGCTCGATGCGGTGAACGAACTGCCGCTGTACGTCGACGGCGCCGATGAGATCAACGCGCACCTGCACATGATAAAAGGCGGCGGCGGCGCGCTTACACGCGAGAAGATCGTCGCCGCCGTTGCGAGCAAGTTCGTGTGCATCGCCGATCAGTCGAAGTGGGTGGCAACCTTGGGTCGCTTCCCGGTGCCGATCGAAGTGATTCCCATGGCTCGCGCGCATGTGGCGCGCCGGCTCGCCAAGCTGGGCGGGGAAGCCCGCTTGAGAGAAAACTTCGTCACCGACAACGGCAACGTCATTCTCGACGTGTACGGCATGGTGGTTGCGAATCCGGTCGAGCTCGAGAGCGAGATCAACCAAATCGCCGGCGTGGTCGCGTGCGGCATCTTCGCCCGCCGTCCTGCCGACGTGCTGCTGCTGGGCACGCCCG
>CAZILI010000224.1:0-6767 GCA_964539965.1 uncultured Burkholderiales bacterium
TCCGCGCTCAACCGCAATAACGCCGTAGGCTAACCGGTTACGCCAGTTCCGAACGAGTGCTGCGCAACCCGCGAGGCAACGGTTCCTCGACACGCTTGAGCGTGACATCAGCTGAGACGAGGCGCTGCTGCGTAGCCACCTTCGTCTCCCCAAGTTTGCAATTGCTTCTCTTGCCCCAAGGCAAGAGTGCGTCGTCGAGGCCATGTTCCCTTGGCAACAACCTCCGCGACCAAAGCGAAACCAGTCGCCGCCCTCAAAGTAAGCTTCTGAATCGGCATCGTGTAACTACTCTGTCTCAATAGGGGCGTGTAAGGGGACGAGTTATTGGGTCGCGCAGGGGTCCCGCGAACAGCTGGACGTCTTCTGCGTCCCCAATGTTGGATCTGCTCTGCTAGCCGTAACTTTCACAACTTTGGCTCTCTCCGCGGCGGTATGCGCCTAGCGGGCAATTGGCCCTCCCATTGGCAACCCAGCCATGGGCATCGGTAGCGGTATCGCGGCAGAATTAGACTGACGAGTCGGTCAAAAACCCGCCGCCGTACGCGCTCCACGGACCCGCCGCAGGCTGGGCATGGATCCGTGGCGAACGCTGGTTCAGTCAGCCTGGCTGCGAACGGTGCCGTCATATCGTTATCAACCCGCCATTGCGTTGCGTATCGCATGGCGTGTTCGACGCGTCAGTCGCCGGGTTGACCCCCTCCAAGCGCACGTATGAGCAACCGATGTTACATCCCGCGGCTTCCACTTCCTTGTATTCCCTCAATTTGCCGTCCGGTAACCGATCGCCAATTTTGATACTCATGGCTTGCTCCAAACGCTAATGCAAACATGCAGACAAGATCAACCCGTACTTCGAGTAACCCACCAGAGAGTGCGCGCGGAGCATCAATCGCACTGCTTGCTCCACCGCGCGCACCCCAGGTCGTGAATAAGGATTTGAACGCGAGTCGATCCTTGCTCACAGGGTGTGATAGCGTGGGTCAAGCGGATTGGTGATCGCCTTTATTACCTCCTCCTGCGTCAGGGTAGGCTCGCTAAAGCGCTTTGCATTCGCAGTCCAGTGACCCTCCATGTGCGACAAGAATTCCGCCTTGGTGACGCAGTTGTCATTGTCTGTGTCCATGGTCTTAACGTGCTCCCTACGCCAAAGTGCTGACTTAAATTCCGGATCGAGGGGATTCTCCTTCTCCATACTGGCCCACTTGGCGGCAAGTTGATTGATCGTCACTTTTGCGTCCCCGGGTGGCGCATTCTTCTCCCACAAATCCGCGTAGTATTGGAGAAATCCCTCCTTGGTCACTTTGCCGTCCTTCTTGGTGTCCATCTTGTCTGCCTTGCCCTTCCAGTACTCTATCTGCTGGGGTGTTTGGTAGCCGGGATCAAGCGGCTTGGTCAGCTCGGCGCCGAGCACCGGCAGGGTTGTCACGACAGAGCCCGCTAGCAAGCTCGCCAACGCCAACAGCTGCGGCTTTCTCTTCAACATACTCAACATGATTGCTTTCCTATATGGTTAGGTCAGAGTGCTAGACGCAGCGATGATTGAGGTGTCTGAGTCGCTGTAGTCGCGACCTCGCACTTCATGACTGATACATGAGGGGAACAGAGGCCGCCTTCGCCACCGACCATCAACGCCGCGAGACGAATCGTTAGAGTATCTCTGACGGAGCGTGAAGACTATCGGCCAGAACGATGATTGTCGGTGCGCTGGCGCGCATAGCGGACTCTCGTTGATCTCGGCGACAAGCTGCATGCCGGGGGTAAGGCGAAGCGCTCGCCTTGGGCTTGAAGGACTTGCGCTTGAACGGCAACAATCTGTAGCTTAGACGGGGTCGGTAGCGGCGAACAACTGGCTTCTCGCCGTCGCGTTGATGGCGACAACGCAAGGATGCGTTACGCGGCGCTCGACCGAAATCGCGAAGAACTCCTCAGTGATCTCCTTTGTCCTGCCGATCGCTTTCACGCCATACTGCGTTTCGATTTCGGCTTCGATAGCGGTAGGTCCGATGAACACTCCCGCGTCGCGCTGCCCGAACGCCTTCATCAACGCGCTATCGTCGAACTCGCCGACTACGCGAGGTCGAAGTTGGTTGTCTTCGAACCATCGATCCAGGCGAGATCTTACTGCTACATCCAAGGTCGGAATCAACATCGGCGCGCCGTCCAGGCAAGCGGGAAACTTTCCTCTGAGGCTTCTTAAGAGTCGGCCAGTCGCGAAAAAACTCGTGCCGGATCTTCCGAGCCGATGGTTATATGCGCGCACGCTCACCGAGGGGGGGATCGGCGCTGTCGCGACGACCAAGTCCAATCGATGAGCGGCGAGTTCCGCGAGAAGGCTTTCGAGCTTCGCTTCACGGCATACGATGCGCAGAGGCTCGGGCACGCGGGTTGCCGGTTCGATCAGGAGATAAGCGATCGTCTTCGGAACCGCGTCTGCCACGCCGACGCGGAACTCAATAGGACGCCCGCCAGCCTCGTAGTTACGCAGGGATTCCTCCAATTCGGAGCCGAGAGCGAAGATATCCTGCGCGTACCCGAAGGCGAGTTTCCCGGCATCGGTCAACTCGATGTTGCGGCCACGCTTGGCGAATAGCGGGGTACCAAGGTCGTCCTCCAGGATCCCGATTTGCCCGCTGATGGTGTGTGGCGTCACGTTCAGTTGCTCGCCCGCCCTCACTACACCACCCGCCTTAGCGACCCACCAAAAATAGTAAAGATGCTTGTAATTCATTACACCAATCCTTCGAATTATACGAGTGATTATAAATAATAAATCGATTTTACACCACATCGGAGTGACGCTAAAGTACGACCATATTTCACCAACCCACACTTGGAGAACACAGATGGCGCTCTTGATGTTGCTCATTGCATGCACGCTCGTATACGGCACAACTCACCTTTCTACCCAGGGCGCGTTCATACCTTCCAGGACACGGCCACGGGTGACGCGATCGTGGCGCCGGCAGTCCTTCGAAACCTAAGGCAAGGACAACAGGTCGTGGCTCGCCGCTTTGTGCGTCGCTGGCTCCCCGATCCGGCTGCGTTGCGCGGCTACCGCGCTCTGCGCTGGATGGGCCCGCTGTTCGACCGACCGCGGCTGTGGCACGTGAACCGCAGTAGCATCGCCAAGGGGCTGGCGATCGGCATGTTCTTCGGGATACTCGTGCCGTTTGGGCAGGTACTTGTGGCCGGTGCAGTGGCGGTTGGCCTACGGGCCAACTTGCCTGCCGCGGTGTTTTCGACGTTCGTGTCCAACCCGCTGACCACGCCATTTATTCTCCTTGCGTCGTACCACATTGGCTCGGCCGTGATTGGCGAACCTATCACGGCACTACCCGCTCTCCCGAAAGACGTCAGTTGGGTTGAGAAGATTGGTGCGATGGGTGAGCCGTTGCTCGTCGGCGTGGCACTGCTTGCCGTCGCGGGGGCAGCCCTGACTTACTTCGGCGTACAGCTCGCCTGGCGTGTGGGCGTGCTTTGGCGAATTGCGGCGCGGCGCGCGCCAGCCGGCAGAAGATGGGGCAATTGGGTATGAAATAACAGCGTCGCGAACCCGGCACCCTTTTCCCAACTTTCAGTGTAGGGCTTCATAAGGAACCCTGGTGACAGAAATCGTGCATACCGGCTCGCCGATGCTCTACCTCGGCTTCAGCCTGCTCGTCGTTGTGTTTCTGGTGCTCGATTTCGTACTTCTCAGGGCGAAAGGGCAGCACAAGGTGCCGGTCGGCGAAGCACTTGCCTGGGCTGCCGTCTGGTTGGTGGCGGCGATGGTGTTTGCCGGCTGGTTCTGGTGGTTCGTCAACGGCGTCCACGGCCGCGAAGTCGCCAACGCGAAGACAATCGAGTATGTCAGCGGCTACCTGATCGAAAAGGCGCTCGCCACTGAAAACGTCTTCATTTGGGTAACGCTCTTCACCTACTTCGCCGTCCCGCCCGAGTTCCAGAAGCGCGTACTTCTCTACGGCGTGATCGGCGCAATCGTGATGCGGGCGGTGCTCATCTACGTCGGCGTGTTGCTAATAGAAGAATTTGACTGGATGTTCTACGTCTTCGGCCTGTTCCTGCTTGCCACCGGCGTAAAGATGCTTCTTTTCGGCCACCAGAAGCCGGATCTCGCGAAGAATCCGGTGATCCGCTGGATTCGCAGCCACATGCGTGTCACCGAAGGCTACCACGGAGAGCGCTTCTTCGTCCTGAGGGGCGGGCTGCGCTACGCGACACCCCTGTTTCTCGTGCTGGTGCTCGTCGAGGTTACAGACCTGATTTTCGCCGTCGACAGCATTCCGGCGATCTTCGCTGTCACGACTGACCCGTTTGTTGTCTTCACCTCGAACATTTTCGCGATCCTCGGTCTGCGGGCCATGTATTTCCTGCTCGCCGACATGGCCGAGCGCTTTCATTTGCTCAACTATGGCTTGGCCCTGATCGTCGTTTTCATCGGGGTGAAGATGCTGATCATGGACTTCTACAAGATCCCTATCCCGTGGATGCTCGGCACAGTCTTCATGATTCTCGCCGTATCCGTCGCCGCGAGCCTGCTGCGCCCCTCCCCCCACGTCCTCAAGGACGCTGGCGCCTGATGAGCCTCCACACAGGCACCCTTTCTGGCTATCGGCGAGCGCTCGCTCGCTGGATTGAATCGCGGCTTACGCAGACAGGGCTGATCGCGCTCATCCTTGTCAACGCCGCAATTCTCGGCCTTGCAACGAGTGAAGCAATCACGGCGCAGTGGAGCGTGGCGCTTAACGCTGTTGACCGCGCGATCCTTGCCGTTTTCGTGGTGGAAATCGGATTGCGGCTCGCCGTTTGGCGGGGCAGCTTCTTTCGCGACCCCTGGAGTGTGTTCGACTTCATTGTGGTCGGCATCGCGCTCATACCTGCAGCTGGACCGCTGGCCGTACTGCGAGCGTTGCGGGTGCTTCGGGTGCTGCGCATTATCTCGATGGTGCCCAGCATGCGTCGCGTTGCGGGAGGGCTGCTCGCCGCAATCCCCGGTCTCGGCTCGGTGATCGGCATCATCGCGGTCATTCTCTACGTATTCGCCGTGATCGCGACCAAGCTATTCGCGGAGCACTTCCCGCAGTGGTTTGGCACGCTTGGCGAAAGCGCGTACACCCTGTTCCAAATCATGACGCTAGAAGGCTGGAGTGGTATCGCCCGCTCGGTCATGGAGGTCTACCCAATCGCGTGGCTGTTCTTCGTCTCATTCATTCTTGTATCGACGTTTACCATGCTCAATCTTTTCATCGCTGTCGTGGTGACGTCGATGCAGAGTGAGCACGCGAGCGAGGTCGACGCCGAGCGAACCGATGCCTTACCAGAGACCAATCTGAGGCGAGAGCTCGCCGAGATGCGCTCGGAGATGCGCGGTCTTCGCGACATGCTCGAGCAGCGCACAAGTGAAACGCCCTTTCAGTCGCTCACCGTACGCGGGGTGTCTCGTGATGGAGATTCACGTGCTGATCGTCCAGGCGCCTTTCTCCAGGTCCATCTTTCGATTCCCCGGCAAGAGGAGGCGCGAAGCTTTTCACCTCGAAGAGGCTCGACCTGACCACTGTGCCGATGCAAGTAGTCGCTGGCGATGCCATCTCGCGTTGGGAGCGCAACGGCATTTCTGTCGACTTGGGCGCGGCAACTGTTTCTGCTCGCTGCTGAATAGCTTGGATCGAATTGGATAAAAGGAACCTAGCGTGACCGTTCAACGTATTCTCAACTCGCAGCGTGACCGAGCTATTACGCACATCGCTCCTGATGCCATGATCGTCCACGTCTTGCACTCCCCTCAATTCGAGGACGATGGCGCCTTGGTAGTGAGCAGCGATGGCAAGACGGTAGAAGGCATTATTTCCGAGCGCGACATCGCGTGCGGCTTGCGGGCGATAGGCCCTGATTTGTTGAATAGGCTCGTACGCGAGTTGATGACGACGAAGGTCTTGACTTGCACACCAGAAGATCGCGCGGCAGGCATTATGGCGCTTATGGTTTCCAGGCAATTGCGATATCTGCCCGTGGTTAAAGACGGGCACCTAGTCGGCATGGTGAGCATCCATGATCTGCTCCAACTTCGTCTGGACGAGGTTCAGTCAGACGCTGAGGCCATGCGAAGCTACATTACGGGAAGCGCGTGACAATGCACCCATGCCCAACGCATATGCCCGCCCTGGGTGGCCTGATTGCGCGGTGCACAGATTGGGCAGCAACCCTATCCCTGATCGCTTTCGGAATGTTTGTGGCTATCGCCTCGGCATTCGCCCAGGAGAAGCGCCCTATCGTCTATGTGGCGCCCATCGAAGGCGTTATCGACCTCGGGTTGGCGCCCTTTGTGCAGCGTGTCCTCGACGAAGCGACGCAGGCGGGTGCGGCGGCGGTGATTCTGGAAGTCAATACCCTTGGAGGACGCGTCGATGCAGCGGTACTGATCCGGGACGCGCTGTTAAATTCCAAAGTGCGCACGGTGGCCTTCGTCAACAAGCGTGCCATCTCGGCTGGCGCAATGATTAGTTTGGCCACCGAGGACCTTGTCATGGCCGACGGTGGAACCATCGGAGCGGCTACGCCCGTGCAGATGGGGCCATCCGGCACCGCCGCACAGCCGGTGGCAGAGAAGACCGTGTCCTATATGAGGAAGGAGTTCCGCGCCACTGCCGAGAGCCGTAAGCGACCGCCGCTCCTAGCGGAGGCAATGGTCGACGCGGATGTAGCGATTCCCGGTGTCATTGAAAAAGGCAAACTCCTCACATTGACGACCGAGGAGGCCATGAAGCACA
>CAZILI010000225.1:0-6735 GCA_964539965.1 uncultured Burkholderiales bacterium
CGGTCGCATCCCCTGCGAAGTGCGCTGGGGCCCCTGCTCCACCCTCGCCGACCGCCCCGGTCTTGCTGGGGATGCGACCGCGAAAGCGCACAAAGCACGTGCTTTTACCGCGCCCTCTGGCCCGCTGCCGGATCGCATCCATCGGCAAGCCGATGGAGTCCTGCTCCGCCGTCCGCGCAACAACGCAGATGCGGCCATGTGGGAATAGATCAGAGGTTCCTTAGATGCGCTTCGCTTCGCTAGGCAGCGGCAGTGAAGGTAACGCACTCATCGTGCAGGTCGACTCGACCTGCGTGATGGTCGACTGCGGCTTCGGCATCGCCGAGACGGGAGAGCGCCTGGCTCGCCTAGGTTTGGCGCCCGACGATCTGACCGCGGTGCTGGTGACCCACGAGCATGGCGATCATCTGGGCGGAGTAGCGAAGTTCGCCAACAAATATCGATTGCCGGTTTGGTTGACGCACGGCTCGCTCGCGTTTGCGCAAGACGAACTCGACCCGCATTTGGTACGCGAGGTGGACAGCCACGCGCGGTTTTCGATCGGCGCCATCGAAGTCCGCCCGTACCCCGTCCCCCATGACGCCCGCGAACCGGTTCAGTTTGTATTCAATAACGGTCGCGGCAGGCTGGGATTGCTCACCGACGCAGGCCACGTCACCCCTCACATTCAGGCGCAGCTATCCGGTTGTGCAGCCTTGGTGCTGGAGTGCAATCACGACGTGGACATGTTGAGCCGGGGGCCCTACCCTGTTCCGCTCAAAGAGCGTATTGCCGGCAACTATGGGCACCTAGACAACTGCGCGGCTGCGCAGTTGCTCGCCAGTATCGATTGTCGCGCCCTCAAACACGTGGTCGCCGCTCACTTAAGTCAGCAGAACAATACCCGCGACATGGCGGCTGACGCGCTGGCCGGCGCGCTCGGCTGCACGCGCGAGTTCATCCACATCGCCGACCAGGAAACCGGCTTCGGCTGGCTCGATCTGTAACCCGTGTTTTCATCGCCGTGGAGATCGGCTAACATCCCCTCGCACCCTATCGGCGCAACCGCGTCGCGGTCGCGCCGATAGGGTGCAGCGCGAGTCGGCCGCGCCAATACTACAAACACGCCAACAGGTTGATTCGAGAGCAGACAAACGCGAGCCGCAGATCGGCACGTTTTCCGCTCTGTCGTTACCGCATCCACAACCGAGGGGGATAACTATGTTTCGCAATTCTGGCGCGGGCGCCCTGGCGAAGACGGGCAAGCTCGCGGTTGCCTACGCTTTTGGAGTGGCGCTGGCGAGCGGCGCCTACGCGGCACAAACCATCAAGATCATGAAGTCGGGCGATCGCTGTGTAGACGACCCGAACTGTCACAATCGCTGGCATCCCGACATCAAGCCGGTAGCCAAGGCCAACCCCGGCGACACGATCGTGTTCGGTACTCGCGACGCGCTCGACCATGCGCTGAATCGAAACTCGACCGCAAAGGACATCGCCGGCGTCAATCTCAATCTGGTGCACCCGCTAACCGGACCGCTGTATGTCGAAGGTGCCGAGCCCGGTGACGTGCTCGCGGTTGAGCTGCTGGACGTCGAGCCGGACAAGTTCGGCTTCACCACGATCGTGCCGGGTTTCGGCTTTCTGCGCGACCTCTATACCGAGCCGTTCGTCGTGCGCTGGGACCTAACACGCCAAGGTGCGACCTCCCCCGACTTGCCGGGCATCAAGGTCAAGCTCGACGGTTTTCTCGGAACTGTCGGCGTCGCGCCCGGACCAGGCGAGGTCGATACGATGAAAGCGCGGGAGGCCGCCTTAGCCGCAGCGGGCGGGGTCGCCCTGCCGCCGGAACCGAAGGACGCACTGCCCAAGTCGGTCTGCGGCGAAGGCGGCAGCGCGGCCGACAAATGCCTGCGTACCATCCCGCCGCGCGAAAACGGCGGCAACATGGACATCAAGCAGATGCAGGTCGGCAGCACGATGCTGTTCCCGTGCTTCGTAAAGGGCTGCTTGCTTTCTATCGGCGACGTCCACTATGCCCAGGGAGACGGTGAGGTCTCGGGCACGGCGATCGAAATGGATGCGACTGTCAAGGTCAGGGTCAGCGTCCGCAAGGGGCTCGGCGCACAG
Source organism: uncultured Burkholderiales bacterium (assembly GCA_964539965.1). Classification (GTDB taxonomy): domain Bacteria; phylum Pseudomonadota; class Gammaproteobacteria; order Burkholderiales; family JALYOK01; genus CAZILI01. The sequence continues at coordinate 2,110 of CAZILI010000225.1, forward strand.
GTCAAGACCGTGCACTATGAAGGCGGCAAGCAGGTGCTGAGCCGGATCACCCCCAAGAAGTTCTACGCGACTGTCGGCTACCCGCTGAAGCCCGCCGGGCAAGTACCGGCGACCCACAAGTACTTGGACGGCACCAAGATCGCCGGCCTCACCAATCTGTCCGAGGACGTGACCTTGGCGGCGCGCGACGCGCTGATTCACATGATCGATTGGTTGGTCAAAAACAAGGGTCTGAGCCGCGAGCAGGCGTATTGCTTGGCGAGTGTGGCGGTGGACTTGCGCATCGGCAACTTGGTCGACGTGCCCAACTTCGCAGTATCGGCGATTCTCGATCTCGGCGTGTTTACCAAGTAGTAGCAGGAATGGGCGCGAGCGGCATTGCTCGCGCCGCCCCAGCCTGATGGGCAGACGCCGTCGCTTCCTCCGAGCCTTGGGTGGGGCAGCCGCGTGGATTGCCCTGAGCGGCCATTCGCCTTATCGCCAGTTTCAGATTTATCGCAAGACCCGCCTGATCATCCTGCATACCCGCAGCGATGCGCGAGCGGCTTCGCTGGCGGACGCGCTGGCCGCACTGTTCGCCAAACACTGGCCGGACAGTCAGGCCATCACCGCCAGAGCTCGAGACAGCGTTGATTTGGTGAAACTGATCAAGAGCGCCCAACTCGACGTCGCACTACTGTCCGCAGCAGAAGCGGCGGCCGCACGACAGGGAATCGACGCGTTCGCTCGCAGCGGCAAGACCTCGCTTGCCGTCCTGGCGCAGATTGGCGGGCATCTGCTACTCACCCGAGAGGATCTGTTGGAACCGGTCGCGCGCAAAGTCGTGTCGGCGCTGTCGAGTCATTGGGAAGAACTCGACGCTGGGTTCCGCGGCGAAGCGCCATCTCCCGAGCCGGGTGCGGGACTGGGCGTCCCGCTCCACACCACGGCCGCCGCGCTTTATCGGTCAGCGACAACAAGAAAGCCGGCCTCTTAGGGCCGGCTTTCGAGTGAACCGCTCGGATGGCGCGCTGTTACTGCTTCTTTTCCTCGGCCGGCGGAGCAGCGCCCGCGGCTTCCTTGGCCTTGTCGGCGGCGCCCTGAGCCGCATCCTTGACGGCTTCGGCCGCACCGTGCGCGGCGTCCTTGGCTGCGTCAGCAGCACCTTGCGCCGCGCCGGCGGCCGCGTCTTTCACAGCTTCAGCGGCACCAGCCGCAGCGCCAGCAGCCGCACCCGCGGCAGCGCCGGCAGCGTCTTTAGCGGCACCCGCCGCATCCTTAGCGGCATCGACCGCGGCTTTCGCGGCGTCGGCGGCAGGCGCGGCCGGCGCAGCTTCGGCAGGCTTTTGCTCGCCAGCCGGGGCCGCTGGAGCGGCCGCGTGTTCTTCCTTACCGCAACCAGCGACGGCTGCTGCTAGTAAAGCAGCGAGGAGGAGAGAGTATTTCATGTCGTTCCCTTAACGTAATGAGAAAGAAAAACCGGACGAGTCGGAAACCACGTAACCCCCGACCGACCCGAAGATTCTACCTATCCGAGTCGACGTTTGTGGCATTGCGGCATTGTATTGTCTCTCATTTTCCCAAGGATTTGCAAAAATGCAACACTAGGGTGCGTTCCTGTCGTTTTTTCGATAGCCGAGCCCTCGACGGGCCTGCCGTGGGTGCCCCTGATCAACTAGCCGAGGCCCAAGACCGTTGCCGACGGCCCCGGCTCGGAGCACTCCCAGATCTCCTGAAAGCGCCGTGTCAGAAGGCCGATCTTCGCCTCTCCCCCGATACCGATCTCGCCGCCGGGTTGATCGAAGTGAAAGCGATGCAAATAGGCCGTTTGGTCGGCAATCATGAACCCGTCCTGGATGCTCTTGGCCTGTTCCAGGGTGCGCTGAATGCTAACGGCGTGCGAGAACTGACGCAGCAGGGTCGCCATGCGTACGCATTGACGCTCCAGATAGGTAGTGTCGTGAAGCGCGATCAAGATCCGCGCGCCACGGTTGCGCAACAACAGCGAGCGCAAGCGCTCGAAACGGGTCGGCTCGTTGAACCCATAGTCGGCCAAGTTGCGGTCGAATATCCTCAGTTCATGGGTCGTCAACCCGATCAACTCGTCGACGGCGGCGGAAAGTTCCCGCGCGCCCGAAAGGGCTCGCACACTGCCGGAGCTTGCTGACGCCATGCTGCCTCGCTAGTCCTCTCGCAATCGGGCAGTGCCCGCAAATCCCAAGCGGTACCACTGGTATGCCAGCGCCATCATACTCGCCGGCAACGGCGCGCGCAGGCGCAAGCTGCGATGCTCGGCCAATTCGAACATCGCGCGCCTGGCGTCGCGGCCGAAGCGATACGCGTCGCCATTGAGATAGGCAACGCCGCCCCGCACGAGCATGCGAGTCTTGCGATCGAGCCGAAGTTCGGCTCGCCTCCACCGTCGCACGAACTCAGCTTGTGTCAAGGGCCGGCGCGGCGGCACGAAGAACACGTGCGTCCCGGGCGTGCTCAAGTAGCGCCCGGCAAACCGCTCGACGTCAGCAGGTCGCCAGCGGATGGTCGCCAATGCGCCTGCGACCTTTTCGATCATGTTCGAACTGAGCAAGCTCGAGTATGTCGGGGCACGCAAGTCGGGGTCGGCGTAGCGGCCCGGCGGCGATAGCCTGTCTTGCAGATCCTCGAGAAAAGCCGTGACCAACTCCTGGTGAGTCGGCGCGCGGAACCCGATCGAATAGGTCATGCATTCGCTCACCGCGGTGCCGCAATGCGCGTAGTCCGGCGGCAAGTAGAGCATATCTCCCGGTTGCAAGACCCACTCCTGTTCGGCGCGAAACCGGCGCAGGATCTTCAGCGGCAAATTGTCGATCAGCGCATGATCGCGTTGCGCCGAAATCTGCCAGCGCCGCGCCCCGCGGGCTTGCAGCAAGAACACGTCGTAGGAGTCCACGTGCGGCCCGACGCCGCCGTGCGGCGCCGCGTAGCTCACCATGAGGTCGTCTAGCCGCGCGGCCGGGATGAAATCGAAGCGCTGCAAAAGCTCCCAGGCAGCATCCAAGTGGTGGTTGACCTCCTGCACCAGCAAGGTCCAATGCGTGCGCGGCAAGCGCTCGAAAGACGATTCGGTGAAGGGGCCGCGCTGCATCCGCCAGCGGCCGCGGCGATGCGACACCAGACGCGCCTGCGCGTCATCGCGGCAGGCGAGCGCGGCCAAGCGGCGAGGCGAGACGAAACCGCGAAAGCCGGGCACCGCCTGTCGGATTAGCAGCGGCCGCTTTTGCCAATACTCGCGCAGGAACTCCTGCGCGCTCAACCCGCCGAGAAGTTGATGTCGCGTCATCGTCTTGCGCCATGTGGAACGGCGCGGCAGCGTGCGGGGCTCGGGCAAACTAATTCGGGTAGAATCCAGCGGGTTGAACCTGGAGCGAAGTCGATGCTGAAAGTGGGAGAGCCGGCGCCGAGTTTCGACTTGCCCGATGCCGGAATGGAAATGGTGAGCCTCGCGAGTTTCAAGGGCAAGTGTAACGTCGTGTTGTACTTCTATCCGAAAGACGACACGCCAGGCTGCACCCTACAGGCGATCGATTTCAGCGATCTCGAAGAAGAGTTCACGCGCCGCGACGCTATCGTGCTCGGTGTGTCGCGCGACGACTGCATCAGCCACGCCGCATTTCGCGACAAGCACGGCCTCACCGTCCAGCTTCTGTCGGACAGCGAGGGTGAAGTTTGTCGCCAGTACGGGGTACTGCAAGAGAAGGAAAAAGACGGCCAGAAACGGCTGTGCCTCGCGCGTTCAACCTTTATCATCGACAAGCTCGGTGTGGTGCGCCACGTCTTGCCGGACGTCAATCCAAAGGGCCATGCGCACGAGGTGCTCAAACTATTGAGAGGAGTCAAATGATGCAGATCGCCAAGGATTCGGTGGTCACTTTGCGGTATCGGCTCGCCGACATCGACGGCATCGTGCTGGAAGAAGGTGAACCCACGATTTCCTACCTGCATGGGGGCTACGACAATATTTTCCCGCTGGTCGAGGCGGCGCTGGAAGGCAGGGTCGTGGGCGATGAGCTGAGCGTGCGCCTGGAGCCCGAGGACGCGTTTGGCGAGTACGACGCGTCGCTCCTGCGAGTGGAATCGCGCTCGGCCTTCCCGTCGAACGTGCACTTGGGCATGCAGTTCGAGGGCGTCCCCGAAGGCGGCGACGAAGAAGATATCATCCTATATACTGTGACCGAACTGGAAGGCGATCGGGTCGTGGTCGACGGCAATCACCCGCTGGCCGGCAAAGCCCTCGACTTCCTTTGCACGATTGTAAACGTGCGCCCGGCCACGCGCGAAGAGCGCGAGCACGGCCACGTGCACGACGGCCGCCACCACCACTAATAGGGCACAATCAGCCGAGCTGTAATCCGCCCGGCCGACCCACATGGCAACCCAGACTGAAACCGAGAACATGGCGCTGTTCTGCGACTTCGAGAATATCGCGCTTGGCGTACGTGAGGCGAAGTACGCTCAGTTCGACATCAACAGGGTACTTGAGCGGCTGCTGCTGAAGGGCAGTATCGTGGTCAAGAAGGCCTATTGCGACTGGGAGCGCTACAAGGATTTCAAGGCCGGCATGCATCACGCCTCGTTCGAACTGATCGAAATTCCGCACGTGCGACAGTC
>CAZILI010000226.1:0-6725 GCA_964539965.1 uncultured Burkholderiales bacterium
ACGGAAGAAGATTGGTACGCCGAGTACCTGGCGCCGATTCTGAGCGTGCGCGTTGTCGCCGATGTCGAAGCGGCAATCGATCACATTGCGCGCTACGGCTCGCAGCACACCGACGCGATCGTGACCGAAGACTACTCTTGCGCGATGCGATTCTTGCGCGCAGTCGACTCCAGTTCCGTCATGGTCAACGCGTCGACTCGGCTGGCAGACGGATTCGAGTACGGTTTGGGCGCCGAGATCGGCATCTCCACCGACAAGTTCCACGCGCGGGGACCGGTCGGCCTTGAAGGACTTACCAGTCAGAAGTTCATCGTGCTGGGCAGCGGGCAGCTCCGGAGTTAGCGATTTCGCTTGCGATCGGCATCTTCGGCGGCACCTTCGATCCGATTCACTACGCGCATTTGCGGCTGGCGCAAGAGGTGGCCGAGGCGTTCGCCCTCACCGAGGTCCGCTTCGTGCCCACCGGCACACCGCCGCACCGCGCCGTGCCACGAACCAGCGTGCCGCACCGCGTGCGCATGGTGGAGTTGGCGCTGGCCGGCAATCCGCTGTTCAAACTCGATCTGACGGAATGCAGCGGCGAGGAGACGAGCTACACCCATGACACCCTGGCGCTGCTGCGCGCACAGCTCGGCGCGAGCGTTCCCCTGGCGTTGATCGTGGGCAGCGATCAGCTTCGCGTGCTCGACACCTGGCATCGCTGGCGCGAGCTGTTCGACCTTGCCCATCTGGTGGTCGCGCATCGGCCCGGTTATGCCCCCGGCGAGGACGCGGCGATGGCACCCGCGCTGCGCTCGCTCATCTTGGCGCGCACTTGTCGGGAGCGTGCGCTGGTGCGGACCCAGCCGTGCGGCAAGCTGTTTACCCACGCCATGACAGAACTGGCGATCTCGGCGACCGAGATCCGCACGGCGCTGGCCGCCGGGCGCTCGCCCCGATATTTGCTCCCGGACGCAGTTCTCGATTATATTCAATCACATAGATTGTATTCAGCGGGGTGCAATGAGGCTTAGCGCGTTGCGTAAGATCGTAGTGGAGGCGCTTGAGGACAAGAAAGCCAAAGACCTGCTGGTGCTGGATGTAAGGAAGTTGACCGCGTTGTTCGATAACGTGATCATTGCGAGCGGCGACTCGACGCGCCAGAACAAGGCGCTGGCGCGCAGCGTGCACGATAAGGTGAAGGAGGCCGGCGCTCAGGTAGTGAGCATAGAAGGCGATGAGGTGGGTGAATGGATTCTCGTCGACTTGGGCGATATCGTGGTGCACATCATGCAGCCGGCGGTGAGGCAGTACTACAACTTGGAGGAACTGTGGACGGTGAAGAAGCCGCTGCGCAAGCGGGTGGCCAAACCCGCTGCCGGCAAGACCGCGAGCTAAGCCGGGGACCTGCCCAACATGAAGGCTTGCGTAATCGGCTTCGGCCACAGGATGCCGAACTGGGTGCAGGCCGGGATCGACGACTACGCGCGGCGCATGCCCCGCGAAGTGCAGCTCGAAGTGATCGGGCTGAAGCCGCAGCCGCGTGCCGCCGGCAAGCCGGTCGCACAAGTCCTCGACGTGGAAGCCGATCAACTGCTGCGCCGCCTGCCGCGCGAGGCCAAGCTGATGGCGCTGGACGAGCGCGGCGCGCCTTGGAGCACGGCGCGCCTGGCCGAGGAACTCGAGCGCTGCTTGCAGAGCGGACGCGACGCGGCGTTCGCCATCGGCAGCGCCGACGGGTTGGCGCTCTCGCTGAAGCGGCGCGCCGATCACCTGATCGCGGTTTCCACCATGACCTTGCCGCACACGCTGGTGCGCGTGCTGCTGGCCGAGCAGCTCTATCGCGCCGCCTCGATTATCAAGGGACACCCCTACCATCGTGAGTAATCCGCGACCGACCACCGTTGCCGACAAGAAGAAGATCTACCTAGCGAGCCGCAGTCCTCGGCGGCGGGAGTTGCTCAAGCAGATCGGCGTCAATTTCGAAGTTCTGCTGATGCGCAACTTCCCCGCCGTGCGCGCCGATCTCGACGAGGCACCGCTCAAGGGTGAAAAGCCCGAGGACTACGTCGTGCGCATGGCGCGAGCCAAGGCCGAGACCGGATGGACGCGGTTGCTCGAACGCGCGCTGCCGAGGTCGCCCGTGCTCGGCGCCGACACGACGGTCGCGCTGGGGGAAGAGATCTTCGGCAAGCCCGCCAACCACGCCGAGGCCGAGGCCATGCTGCGCAAGCTCGCCGGCAAGCAGCATCAAGTGCTGAGCGCCGTGGCGATGGCGAGCGAGGGCACCATCGACGCGGTGTTATCGCGCTCAACGGTCACCTTCGGCGCCATGGACGACGCCCTCATTCGCGCGTATGTGCTCGCCGGCGAGTCGCTCGACAAGGCCGGCGGCTACGGCATTCAAGGCCGCGCGGCCTGCTTCATTTCGCATATCGAGGGCAGTTACTCCGGCATCATGGGGCTGCCTCTGTTCGAGACCGTGCAACTGTTGCGACGCTACGGGATCGTCGTTCTGTAGCGGATTTCGCTCGTTTCGGAGCCCTGCCGTGCTGCTCGAGTCACCCGACCGCCGATCGCTGTTGTTGAGCAACGAGCAAATCCTGATCAACGTCACTCCGCAAGAGACGCGGGTGGCGATCGTCGAGCAGGGTGTCGTGCAGGAGCTGCACGTGGAGCGCGCGTCGGCGCGCGGTTTGGTCGGCAACATCTACCTCGGCAGCGTGGCGCGCGTGTTGCCGGGCATGCAGTCGGCGTTCATCGACATCGGCTTGGAGCGCGCCGCCTTCTTGCACGTCGCCGACATCTGGACGCGGCGCGACGCGCCGGAGTCGGATCGGCCGATCGAGCGCATCCTGAGCGAAGGCCAGACCGTGCTGGTGCAAGTCATCAAAGACCCGATCGGCACCAAGGGCGCGCGCTTGTCCACCCAGGTGAGCATCGCGGGGCGCCTGCTGGTCTATCTGCCGCAAGAGCGGCATATCGGCATTTCGCAGCGGATCGAAGATGAAGCCGAGCGCGTGCAGCTGCGCGAGAAGCTGCAGCATCAGCTTTCCGCCAACGAAAGCGGCGGTTTCATCATCCGCACGGTCGCCGAGTTCGCCAGCGACAAAGAACTGCACGACGACGTCGAGTACCTCACCAAGCTGTGGAATCGCATCCAGCAGCACGCTAAGACGGCGCCGCCGCAAACGCTGTTGTACCAGGATCTCGACCTCGCCTCGCGGGTGGTGCGCGACTTCGTTTCCGAGCGCACCGAGCGGGTGTTGGTCGATTCGCGCGAGACCTATCTCAAGATGAAGGAGTTCGCCGAAGCGTACTCGCACGGCGCTTTGCCGGTGCTGGATCACTATTTCGGCGAGCGCCCGCTGTTCGACCTGCATGCGGTGGAAGACGAAATCGAGCGCGCGCTGGCGCGCCGCGTGGAACTGAAATCGGGCGGCTACTTGATCATCGATCAGACCGAGGCGTTGACCACCATCGACGTGAATACCGGCGGTTATGTCGGCGGCCGCAGCTTCGACGACACCATTTTCAAGACCAACTTGGAGGCCGCGCAGGTGATCGCCAGGCAGCTGCGCCTGCGCAATCTAGGCGGCATCATCGTGGTCGACTTCATCGACATGGACAGCGAGGAGCATCGCGCTGCGGTGCTCAACGAATTGAAGAAGAACGTTGCCAAGGACCGCACGCGCATGACCTTGAACGGTTTTACCGCGCTCGGGCTGGTCGAGTTAACACGCAAGCGCACGCGCGAGAGTTTGGAGCACGTGCTGTGCGAGCCGTGCCCGACCTGCCAGGGGCGCGGCGTGGTGAAGACCGCGCAAACCGTGTGCTACGAGATCTTGCGCGAGATCGTTCGCTCGGCGCGCCAGTTCAACGCCAAGGAGTACCGCATCTTGGCGTCGCAAAAGGTGATCGATTTGTTTCTCGATGAGGAATCGCAGAGCCTGGCGCAATTGAGCGACTTCATCGGCAAGCCCGTTTCGATGCAAGTCGAGACGCAGTACGCGCAAGAGACCTACGACGTGATCTTGATGTAGCGCTGCTTGGGGAGTATGGGCCTATAAGCCTAGTCTGGATGAGGCGTTATAGCCGATACCCCGACTAGTACGAGAGCGCGCCTAGCCGAAGTCGAGGCGGCTGATCAGGCGGTCGATCACCTGTTTTTGCAGCACCAATTCGCCCTGTTCGGCCTTGAGCCTAACCAGGTTCTCTTGCAGCGCGTTGGAGTTCTCGTTGATCTTGGCGAGATTGGACAACCGCTGCTCGAGTTGCGCTTTGTGCTCTTTGATCTGCATCTCCAGCGGCACCGGCACGGTGCGCAACCAGCGCTCGCACTCCGAGCGCGCCTCGCCGAATATCTGCTGCGCCTGAGACACCAAGCTGGCGTAGAACTTCTTGATGAGAAAACTCTTCTCGGTCGCGATATTGATCGGATCGCGGCAGAAGGCTTGCGTCTCGTGCATGAGAACCTGCAATTTCAAGCGCAGGTTCTCCAAGTCGAGACTCGGGAGCGTCATCTTTTCGAAGCGGTAGGCTTGGTGGAAGTAGTCGTACGCCGCTTGCATCAGCGCCTTCATGGTTTCGCTTAAGCTGTGCACGCGGGTGAACTCTTCGTTGATGCCGTTGAACAAGGCCTGCATGGCGCGCGACAGGCCCGGTGTGGTCCAGCTCCCCTCGAGCGCCTCGCGGCTCTTGTTGAGCACGAACTCGAGCTTGGCGGGGTTGAGCATCTCGACCAACACGTCGCGACGCTCCTTGAACTGCAGGCGCTTGGTCTTGTACTCCTCGACCGAGGCCATGTATTCCTTCTTGTCCTTGGTGATTCTCTCCCACAGTTTGCTGGTGACGCTCTTGTTGCGGCCGGCGAGCCCGCTGATCTCTTTCACCGCCTCTTGTGTCGAATCGATTCGTTGGCGGATGGTCTCGCGTGAAGCGATCATCATCGAGCCGATTTCCGACATGACGGCGCGGCTTAAGATCTTTTGCTTGGAGGGGACGAAATCCTTCGCCAGAATGGCCTCCAGCTTGTCGATACCGCTCTTCTTGATCAGCGCCGCGTCGTTCTTGATTTTGCCGACGAGCGCTTTCTGCGCCGACAGGGCGAGCACGTCGGCTCCGCTCAACTCGAGGATGCGCGCGGTTTCGTCTTTCTGCCGCTCGATGCTCGCGTTGATCTCATCGTCGGACTTCAGCTCGTCCCACATGAGATCGACCTTGTTGAGCAGCGCCACCCGCCGCGTGTGCTGGCGCTGCACGTGCTTCTGCCAGATTTCCAGATCCGACTTGGTGACGCCGGTGTCGATGCCGAGCAAGAACAGCACGGCGTGGGCGTTGGGAATGGTGTTGAGGGTTAGCTCCGGTTCCAGCCCGAGCGCGTTCAGGCCGGGTGTGTCCACGATCGCGATGCCGTTGGTCAACAGCGGGTGTGGATAGTTGATGACCGCGTAGCGCCAGGCCGGCACTTCGACCGTCTCCAATTCTTCGTTGCCGTCGTTGGCGGAATTGCCGTCTTCGACCAGGCCCATCATGCGGGCCTCTAGGGTGAAGATCTTCTTCGTCTCGGCCAACATCTGCATGGCCGATTTCATGTCGTTCACCGAATTCAAGTTCAAGCGAATCTTGACCCACTCGACCGGCATGTTCTTCAATTGCGCGATCGATTCGTCGCGATAGCGCGATTCGATCGGCAACAGCCGAAGGTACGGCTCTTCGTCGGGATCGTGGTAGATCTCGGTCGGGCACATGGTGGTGCGTCCGACGTCGGACGGAAGCAGTCGCTGTTTGAAGTCGGAGAAGAACAGCGCGTTGATGAGTTCGCTCTTGCCGCGCGAGAATTCCGCAACGAAGGCGAGCGTCAAGCGGCCCTTGCGTATGCTTTCGGCCAGTTCGTAGAAACGCAAGGAGTGCTGGGTGTCCAATTGCCCGTACCGCTCCAGCCAGTCACGATAGTCGTTGATGGCGGAGAGCAGGCTTTGACGCCACTCGGAGTAGCGAGCGACCTCTTGCTCGAGCTCGCTCTTCAGCACTGCACTCATGTTTTACGTTAAAAAAACCTCGCTAATGGCCGGAACTATAACATTTTCTTGACAGAGACCTCTAGCCACTGAATGGGGAGCATCAATACAAGTTGACAAATGATGAACACCGCCAGCGGCGACAAATCGACATTGCCGATCAGCGGAAGCACGCGCCGAATGGGGCGCAGGAAGGGGCGGGTCAGGGTCTCCAAGACCGGTCCGATCGGACTGTAGGGGTTGACCCAGCTCAGGATGGCCTGCACGAACACCGCGATAATCAACAGATAAATGCTGTACTTGAGTAGGTGGACTAGCCCCAAGAATGCGACCACGGGCAGCACCTGAGCGCCGGCGGACCAGAGCTGGCGGCCTTCTAGTCCCAACACCACCAGGCACAAGACCGTCTCCAGTCCCCAAGCCAGGAAGAGGCTCGACAGGTCCAGGCCGTACAGCCCCGGAATAATTCGCCGCAGCGGCCGCACCGCGAAATCGGTTAGCGCCACCACGAACTCCGACAACGGGTTGCGGTACGGCACGCGAAACGCTTGCATGTAGAAGCGCAACAGCGCGGCGAGCACGAACAGACCCACGACAGTGGTGAGCAGATAGATCAATGCCTGGTTGAAACCGTCCATGGGGGCTAGTCCTTGCCCAATTCGTCGCCCAGCTCGCGAGATCGTACTGCGGCGGCACGCCCAAGCCCTTCTCGAAAATCTCGCCGAC
>CAZILI010000227.1:0-6720 GCA_964539965.1 uncultured Burkholderiales bacterium
ACCGTTGCGCCGGCCGGGATGGGGTCGTCGACGACAACCCAGGTCGCGTCGGTTTGCGCTTCGATGTCCAAGCGAACCCGCAGCACGTCGCCACGAGACCATTTTCCGGCCTCGCCCTGCTCGACCGCGCTCACCGTGCGGGTCAAGCTGAAACCCGTACCGAGCGGCTGCTTGAGGGGTATGGCGGCGCGGCTCGTCACCGTGACCCAAGGCTTGCCGCTGCCTTGCTGCTCGACGCTGAGTGTCGAATTTGCCTTAGGCCAGGCGAGATTCACCGTGCCTTGGTCGATCCCCGGATTCCAGAAGAACCGCTGCTTATCCGTCCCCAGGCTCGCCGCGGTCGCGCCCGTGATGGGGACGGCCTCGAACTTGCGTGCGAACTTCTCCATCGCCAGCACGCCCCACGCGTTGGCAACGGTCGTATTCCAATGTCCGTTGCGCTGGCGCATGAGCGCGCCGCGCGCGAGCCGCGGCATGTCCTCACGCCACGCCGGTGCCTCCGACAGTGCCAGCAGTACACGGTTGGCGTTGACATCGCCCGAGATCATGAGCCACCACAGCGCGTCGTTTCGCTCGGTAGAGAACGTCATCACGGTGCCTTGAAAATTCAGCCGACTTCGAATGATTTGCTCGGCTTGTCTGTGCCGCTGCTCCCGCTCGGCGAGCTTAGGCGTGCGTGTCAACACGTTGTACCAATCGATCACCGCCGAGGTAGGCCATAGGTTCGGCTCGATCGCGATCGAGTCGGCTAGTCGCGGATCGATCCCTTGCGCGTAGCGCGATAGGGCGTCGAGCGCCGCGACTTTGCGAATCGCCAAGTCGGCCGTGGGCAGTGAGGAATAGCGAATGACTCGCCCTTGCACGAAACCGATCAGCCCGGCGCGCATGCGCGCTATGGCGTCGGGCGCGACTTCCCAGTCCGCCTCATGCGCGACGGCGAGCAAGTACGCGGTGAGCGTGTCGCTGCCCTCGGCCATACCGGGGAAGTAAGCCGCCAGGCCGTCGCGATCGAGATACATCGGCAGATCGGCCATGATTCTTTGCCATTGCGCCTTATTGCGCGTCGCCACCGCCTTGGATACGCGCTGCTCCAGGCAACTGTAGGGGTAGGCGTTCATATAGTCTCGCACCCCGTCGAGTTGTCCGGCGAGCGAGCGCGAAAAATCGACCTTGACGCCGCCGCGGCCGGCGATCGCATCGGCCGGGAGCGCCACTTGCATTTCGATCGGCTTGTCGAGTTGCGCCAGGGTGGCGGCGAAGGTGCGCACGGCGAGCGCCGGCACGACTTTCTGTGCTATGCGGATGCGGTCGCTGATCGGATTGCCGCCCGCGCTCGCTTTGGCGATCACCTCCCAGTTGAGCGTATCACTGTTGGGCGGAGTGGCGATGAGCCAAGCCACGTCTTGCGCCGTGCCGGGCGCGAGCGTCAGGGTGCGCGGCTCGAGGCTGAGGGGTCGACCCTTGCCGCTACCCAACGACGCCGTAAGCGTGCCGCCGAGGTCGACGGTCAGCGCCCTGTCGGAGGCATTACGCAGAGTGAAACCGCCGCGAAAGCGATCGTCTTCGCGCACCAGCGGGGGAAGCCCCGAGAACAGCATCAGATCTTGCGTGGCACGTACACTCGCCGCTCCCGTGCCGAATTGCCCCGCTTCGGCGTTCGCGATGGCGACGATGCGAAACGAGGTCAAGGAGTCATTGAGCGGCACCTTGAGTTGTGCCTCGCCTTTGGCGCCTAGGCGCACTCGACCTTGCCAGTACAGAAGCGTGTCGAATAGTTCGCGCGGCGTCGCGTTGCCGCTCGCCATGCCGCCCCCGCCCCCGGGCGCGAGCGCCTTGCGCCCGTAATGGCGCCGACCCACGACCTGCGTCTGCGCGGTGGCGGTTTCGACCCCCAGGCCACGCTCGCGCATCATCGTATCGAGCAGATTCCAGCTCGTGTTCGGCAACAGTTCGAGCAATCCTTCGTCGACCGCCGCCAGCGCGATCTCGGCATCGTTGGCAAGCGCCTTGCCGTCGGCGCGCATGACCTTCACTTTGACCTGAGCGGTACCGCGCACCGGATAGGCGGCTCGATCGGTCTCGACCTTCACGTTGAGTTGGTGCGCACGCCAGCCCACCTTGATCTCGGCGAGGCCTAGCTTGAAGGCGGGTTTGCCTAGATCGACCAGCGCAGTAGCTTGCGGCTCGCCCACCCGTGGCCGCACCGCCAGCACCGAGACGAAAACGTTCGGCGCATACTGCCCGGACAGCGGCACCTTCACGATCGGCGCCTTGCCGGCCAGTGGCGTCACGAAGCTCTCGATCACCCCCTCTCGCTCGACGGTCACCAACGCGTTCGCTTCACGAAACGGCATGCGCACCTGGAACACCGCGGTCTCGTCGGGCTCGTAGCGCTTCTTCTCCGGCAACACGTCCATGCGGTCGTCATTCGATTGCTCGAACCACCATTCGTCCTTGCCCGCCACCCACACGTCGATGTTGGCGTAGCTCGGATTGCCCTGTTGGTCCTTCGCTTCGGCGCGCAGCACGACATTACCCGACACCGGCGATTTGACTTCGCAGATCAGCAAGCCCTTGGCGTCGGTCTTGCCTTCGCAGCCCTCGCCGATGCGCTTGACCTCAGTCGTGTTCTCGTAGGCGTAGAACCCCCCCACCAAGCGCTTGCGATGCGAGTAGGTCTTGCGTTGCAGGAGGTCGACTTTGATCGCGGTCGCGGCGAGCGGCTTGCCGGCGAGGTCGAGCACTAGCGCATGGAAGCGGAGTTTGTCTTTGGTGGCCGCCCAGCCGTCGGACTTGAGCCCCACGATCACGCTGCTCGGCCACAGCGCGGTGCGCGTGGAGACGGTGGAAATCTCCCCGTTTGCATCGTGATACTCGAGCTCGGTCAAGATGTCCTTGGGCTCGTCTATCTTGGGCAGCTTGTCGACCACGGCGCGCGCCGCGCCGAGGCGATCGAGAGTAAGGGACAGCGAGCCGAGCGGACGAGGCGCGTTGGCCTGAGTCGGCGCGATATCGGCGCCCGCTTCGCCGGCAAGGTAGTCGTCCAGCCGCAAGCGATCGGGCAGGTCTTTGTCGACCCCTTCCTTTACGGTTCCGTTGGCCAGGGCAAAGCCATCGTAGTCGGCGAACGACACCGACTTGCGCTCGAGCAGACTATTCAGCCGTACCGGCGCGTCGGCCACGCCGCCGCCGGCGAGATAGTTCAATTGCAGGTCGAGCGTCAGCTGGCGGGCATTGACGAGCGGTCGGTCCGGCGCCTTGAGGACCGCACGCATGGTCGGCACCCGAAACGCTTCGACGCGAAACTCTCCCGCGTTGCGGTGGTCGATCTGCACCGCGTAAGTCCCTTGCTTGGCGTCTTGCGGAATCTTCCAGCTGGACTCGGCGATACCTTGTTTGTCCCATACGAGAGGAAGCTCGTACTTGGTGTTGCTCCCGAAGTGAACGATATGCGCCACGCGCTCGCCGGCTTGGTCGGGATCGAACGCGAATCCCCCCATCAGCCGCGTGCGATGGAAGTGCTTCATGTGAACGGTCTCGCCCGCGCGCAGCAGAGTGCGCGCAAACACCGTGGTTTCGGCGCTCGGCTGAAACGAGAGATCGGTGCTCACGTTGAAGCGCCAAGCGCTGATACCCTCGTTCCAGTCGGATTGCACGAACGTCATGTCGGCGCCGCTGCGGGCGAACACGAACAGGGGACTGCCGAAGCCTCTGCAGTCCGGCACATCGTTCTGCCGCGGCAGACGCATTGCGATCTGCGCGATGCCGCGTGCGTCGGTCTTGCCCTGCCAATAGCTCCGGCCCTGACAGTCGGCAATGCTCACCTCGGCGTCCGCCACCGATTGCGCTTTGTCCAAGGTGGTAATCCAGACCAGCGAGGACTCCACGCCCCACTTCAAGTGGACAGACAGGTTGGTGACGAGCGCCGCGCTCTGCGCGTAGTAAGGCTGCTTGCGCCCCAGCAATGCCGCGCCCAGTTTCGGACTCGCCACTTCGACTACGTAGAAGCCGGGCCCGCTGAGCGGAATTCCGACCACCTCGAACTCCTTGCCGCCGCCCGGTTTGGGCAGTTCGAATTTCTTGGTTGGCGCCTCGGGCTTGAATACCGACCTCGAGCCGACGCGGTGCTTCAATTCATCGCGCTGAGTAACCGCGTTCCATTCCCACTGGTCGCTCTCGTAGTACTTGACGCGCTTTAGCCAAAACAACACGTCTTGCATGTTGCCGGGCACTTTGAGCACTTCGCCCGGCAGCGCATCGGACTTGCCGCCGCCCGCGTTTGGGACCTGCAGCATGCGGGCGGGGAGCTTCCCTTCGAGATTGCGCAAAGTAATCGGCAAGACCGGCTCGGCGGCTTCGAGGATGCCGAAGCGGGCGGCGAACTTGGCGAGCGGCGGATACTCGTCGGTCTTAACTTTGAGAGGAAAGCGATTCTGATTGACGAGCGCGCGCCCCGCCTCGTCCTGCAGCTTGTCCGGCAGTTCGATCGCGAACTCAGTCAACTCAGGCAGCGCGGCCGGGAAGCGGATCCGGCTCACCCAATCTTCGGATTCGCCTTCTTGCGCGGTGATCTCGGGCGCGTACACCTTGCCGTCGCTCGCGCGCAGCACGATCTTCTTCGCCGCCTCGGCCGGGACCGGCGCAGTAAACGACAAGCTCAACGGCAAGATCGGGATGCATCCGCTCGAGGCGTTGACACGCTCACAGTTGAACTGCGCCAAAAAGTCCGTCCGAGTGCCGAAGGCGAGCGCCTGGTCTTGTTCGGTAGCGATGCCTTGCAACGTGCTGATCCCCGCTCCCCAATGCAGGCGAACTTCTTTGCCGTTGGGCAGCCTGCGCTCACATTGAAGCACGACTACGGGGGAGGATTCGCTCGTCAGACTCTTGAGGAATTGCTCGCGCTTGGTACCTTGGGCGGGCACTTTGAGCGCCCACAGCGCTTCGCCTTCGCCCTTGAATAAGGCGTAGAAGTAATCCTGCAGAAAGTAGCGGCTCTGCTCGATCAGCGTCTTGCGTTGGACACCCTTCACCAAGCGCACGTTGACCCGCTCGGCGACGCCCTCGATGTCGCAATAGGCGTGCGCGAGAATGGACGACTCGCTCGCGGGCGCATCCAGGCCCAGAATGAACATCTGGTCCTCCTCGATGGTCGCGCCTTCGCGCGGCTCAGACTGCACCACCGCCGGCCCGCCTGTCGAAAACGCGAACTCGCCGGGCCCTTCGACCAAGGCACCCTTTTGCGTCTTCACACCGGCCTTCAACTTGAAGCTGCATTTGATTCCGCCGGGCAGATCTTGCTCGAAGTCGTACACCCAATTGCGGCCGTCGACCCAGCGGCCCCGCCCTTTTGCGGGGCAATCGATGGCAAACGGATCCTCCAGTCTGGGATCGCCGAACGCGACGATCTGCTCGGAGAACCGCACGCTCGCTTGACGTACCCCCTTCACCGTACCCTGAGGGGCGAATGAGTCGACGCTAGCGGCCTGGGCCGCGTCGACGGCACAAAGAAACACGGTGGCAACGAGCTTACGGCATGTACGCATGTCTTTTCCTTGTCGCGACGTTTCGCGCGCTTCGATCGAGGCAAGACGCCTTAGCCCGGCATGATGCGCGGCGATTATGGCATCTTTGCGCGATCAAGCTGACGCTGGAATGGCCGACCCCTTGGGAACCGCTGAACCCCATCCGACACGCCCGCGATTGTGGGCACCCAAGGAAGCCGACTTCATTTCGCCGCTGAAATGTGACAAAATTCCATTGATCCGAAAGAACTTTGTGGCAACACGACATGATTGACCGGGATGGCTATCGCCCGAACGTGGGCATCATCCTGTGTAACAGCAAGAACGAGGTGTTTTGGGGGAAACGGGTAAAAGAGCATTCATGGCAGTTCCCGCAAGGCGGGATAAAGTCGGGGGAGAGTCCCGAGCAGGCCATGTATCGGGAATTGCAAGAAGAGACCGGTCTCAAACCCGCCCACATCCGAATTCTTGGCCGAACACGGGAATGGTTGCGCTATGAAGTGCCGGAGCAGTGGGTCCGGCGCGAGTGGCGTGGCGCCTATCGCGGGCAAAAGCAGATTTGGTTCTTGCTAAGACTGGTCGGCCGCGACTGTGATGTGAGTCTGCGTGCCACTGACCATCCCGAATTCGACGCTTGGCGCTGGAGCGAATACTGGGTACCGCTCGAACACGTGATCGAATTCAAGCGCGAAGTCTATCGCCAAGCGCTCACTGAACTCGCCCCGTATTTAAAGCGCAATCACCGCCACGCCCATCACTATGCCAGCGCTCGCTGACTCGGCTTCCCGCCAGGGTGCAGGGTTGACAGGATTTCAGCGCGGTACTTATACTTGGTTTATTTGTTAGATCGAGTCTAATCACACGAACCGGAGAAATACAAATACGGACAAGCCATAAGCCTCACCTCACAGGAAGGATACAACCAAGCAACTTAAAGCCAGCAAGACCCTCGATAACCTCAAGGCTGCGTTCGCGGGCGAGTCGCAAGCCAACCGCCGCTACCTCTATTTCGCTGCCAAGGCGGATGTCGAAGGCCAAAACGACGTCGCCGCGATTTTTCGCTCCACCGCCGAAGGCGAGACCGGGCACGCGCACGGCCATCTCGAGTACATGGAAGGCGTGGGCGACCCGGCGACCGGCTTGCCCATAGGGCGCTCGCGCGAGAACTTGAAAGCCGCAATCGCCGGAGAAACGCACG
>CAZILI010000228.1:0-6689 GCA_964539965.1 uncultured Burkholderiales bacterium
TGAAGCCGTTGAGATCGTAGGTCGCACCGATCTTCCAGTCTGTGTAGTTGAGATTCTTGTAGTTGCGCACCCTTTGGTTGCCCAGGTGGAGATTGAGGGTGAGTTTGTTGAGGAACGGACTCGCCGGCTTGAGTTCGGAGAAGGGATAGTTCGCGTTCAACTCGAGATAGGTCGACCCTCGCGAGCTGCCGTTGTCGCCGTCTGCAACATTGTCCCCGAAGTTGAAGGGATTGGCGCCGGGGTTGCTGACGCCGAAGTAATCGCCCGTGGTGATCCAGAGTTTCGCATTCGCCCACTTCCACGACGCCGCGACATTTGCTTCCAAAGTGTCGTACCTATCGGTGCTCGGGCCGAATGCATCGGGCGCCTTGCCGCCGGGATAGTAATAGAAATACAGCCCTGGGCTGACGACGATGTCATCGCCAATCTTGAAATTCCAGCCGCCATAGAAATCCCACTCCATGTTGGTGTTCGCGTAGGTGTTGCCGCTCACGTTCGACGCCCATGTCCCAAGAAAAAATCCCACGTCGTGGACGAAATCGAAGCCGCCTTGCACGGCGGACCGCTTCCAGGTTTGTGAGATGCCGCGAAACCGATAGTCGGACACGAAGCCCAAATTGCCGCTCAAGGCATAGGGCGGCTTCGGCTCTTCGGCCCGCGCCATGGACGGAGAAGAGCACAGGCCGACGACGCAATAGGCAAGTAGGATCTGAGGCGTGCGCATTGACTTTCCTCTTTGATGTAGCGACACGTTCGCATCAGCAGAAAGTGTGCCCGACGGCTGATTTTGCAGTTCTCCTAGGGGCAGATCGGCACAGCCGGCGTGCTGGAAGCTACGCGAGAGCCGGCGTCTGCGCCGAATTGGCGCAGTTGCTCGCGGCCACGCACGTGGTGGGTGCGCGAAGTGTCGGACTTGGAGCCGCGTGTCGAGCGACCGGCGGCTTTGCTGTAGGGCGCGCCACTACATATTGACTCACAGCCCAAGTACTGCCCACAATGGAAGCAATCGCAGCGACGCGCGCAGGGCGGCGAACAGCACCACCTTCGCACGGACATGAAACACATCCGCCTCGAGCGCAAGGGAACGACTACAATCAAGCGCCGCGCGAACGACGTACACGAGCGTACCGCGGCGCCGGGTGCTTAGGCCAAACCTGATTTGATTCGCAACACCTTGAGACGATCCGATGACACAACGCTCTTCCAAACCTTCGCTCGACCCGTTTGAAGATATCCTCGCCGTTTACGTCACCCCGGCACGATTGCAAGAAAATCTAGCCGCGTTCAGCGACGTGCTGCTGGAAATCGCCAAACTGCGCCGGCTCGACTTAACCGACGTCCATCCCGCCATCGTGTTCGATCCGGTGGCCGCGTACCGAGGGGACAAGTAGATGTCTCAAGCATTGTGGCGGCGACCGATCGAATCACTCGCCCCCGATATCCGCGCGGGCAAGATCGAGCCGCAAGAGCTAACGCGCAGCTATCTTGACCGCATCGAGCGCATCGACGGCAAGTTATCGAGTTACATTTCGCTGGCGGACGATGCACTGCGGCAAGCGGAGGACGCGACGCGCGAAATTCGCGCCGGGCGCTGGCGTGGTCCGTTGCACGGTATTCCGGTCGCGATCAAAGACAACTACACGACGCGCGATATGCCAACCACGGTCGGCAGCACCGCGCCCGGGCTGCACTATCCGATGGTGGATTCCGCATGCGCGGAGCGGCTGCGCGCCGCGGGCGCGATTCTGATCGGCAAGACGCGCACGCACGAATTCGCCTGGGGCAACGTCACTCCGCCGACACGCAATCCATGGGATCTGGAGCGCATCCCCGGAGGCTCGAGCGGCGGTTCGGGCGCGGCAGTGGCCGCCGGCTTGTGCGCGGCCGCGATGGGCTCCGATACCGGCGGCTCGATCCGCATTCCGGCCGGCTTGTGCGGGACGGTCGGATTGAAAGCGACTTTCGGTCGCATCAGCCGCTACGGCGTGATTCCCCACAGTTGGTCGTTGGATCACGCCGGGCCGCTCACGCGCAGCGTCACCGATGCCGCATATCTGCTGAATGTATTGGCGGGCTACGACGCGCGCGACCCCGGCTGCGTCGACGTCCCGGTGCCCGACTACACGGCGGCGCTCGGTAAGCCAATCGAAGGTGTGCGCATCGGCGTGTGCCGCAATCACTTCTTCGATCGCAATCAAACCGATGTCGATCGCGCCATCGACGTTGTCTTGGCGGAGCTCGCGCAACAAGGCGCCAGCTTGCATGATTTTCGGATGCCGAATTTGCAGTACGGCCTGGGCGCAATCTTTGCGATCGAGCTTGCCTCATCCACTGCCTACCACGACGTGTCACTGCGGGCAGGGCGCAGCAGGCACTTCCAGCCCGATGTGCGCACGCTGGTTGAGATGGGACGCTTCGTTACCGCCCCGGACTACTTGAAGGCCGAGCAACTACGCCGCGTGTTGATGGAGGATTTCCGCGCGGTGTTCGAGCGCGTCGACGTGATCGTCGGTCCGACCTTACCGCTCACAGCGTGGAAGGTCGGCGAGTGGACGGTGGAGATCGGCGGCGAGCCTGAAAGCGTGCTCGCCGCCTCGTGGCGGCTGACGTATCCGTATAACCTAGCGGGACTGCCCGCGATCTCGGTGCCGTGCGGATTCGATAAGCGCGGCCTGCCGATCGGACTGCAGATCGCGGCCAAGCCGTTTAATGAGATCGCCGTGTTACAGGTCGCACACGCATACGAGCGCCTGCATGACTGGTCGAGCCGGTTTCCGGAACTCTAGGCAACCTAGCAGTCGAGCGCGTTGCCCATTCTCTATCGCACCTGCCGGGTGTCGTCCCGGCAGGTCACGATTGCAGTTGCGCGTTGTGCGCCGGCGCGGACGCCGCCGTCACTTCATGTTCGGGCACTGGTCGCCGGGATCGACGTCCTTGAAAGTCTCGACGATCTTCACCGAGCCGTCCGTCTGCACTTGCCCCAAATACATCGTGAGCGGAGCGTGGCGCTGCTTGCGCATCTGCACCACCCCGCGCGGACCGTCGTACGACACCTGCGCGAGTGCCTTGATGATCTTGTCGGTGTCGAGGCCGCCGGCTTTCTCCACCGCCGCTTTGTAAAGATAGATCGCATCGTACTGCGGCACCGAGAGGTCATTCGGTGTCTTCAGATTGGCGCCGAACTTCTTTTGCATCGCGGCCAAGAATTCCTTCGCTTTCGGCGTGTCGATGCTGGTGAGATATGAGGCGGTGATGAACACGCCCTCGGCGTCCGCCGCCATAGTCTTTGCAGTGCCTTCGTCGACGCTCAAGTTGCCGACGTGCGCCTTCATGCCTGCCGCCCTGTATTGCTTCTGCAGCGTCACGTTCGGTGCGCCGCCGGCGGTGGACATCATCACCGCATCGGGGTTCGCCGTGCGCATCTTGCTGATGATGGCGGTCCAGTCGGTCGCATCCATCGGCTGATACTCATCGCCGACGACTTTGCCGCCTTTCCCTTCGATGTATTTGCGCGTGAACGCCAGCATCCCGCGGCCGAACGCGTAGTCGCTGCCGACCAAGAAGAACGTCTTCGCGGCGTACTTACCCATGAAGTGATCGACGATCGGGCCGACCATCTGCTCCGGAACCGCGCCATTGCAATACAGATACTTGTTGCACGAGCGACCTTCGTACAGCGACGTGTAGATGTACGGAATCTTGCCGCGCGTCACGATCGGCAGCCCCCCGTTGCGCGCCGCGCTGGTTTCCATCGAAATCAGCGCGTTTGCTTTCTTCTGGAAGATCAGCGCATCGAACGCCTTCTGCGCGCCGGCCGCGCCGCTACCGTCGTCGGCGACCTCGAGCACGACCTTCTTGCCGAGGATGCCGCCTTTGGCATTGATCTCCTCGACCGCCAGCTCCGCCGATTGCACTACCGAAGGCGCGACCACGCTGTTCGCGCCGCTCAAGCCCGTCGGCACACCGATCTTGATAGTGTCCTGCGCCCATGCCGGACCAACGCCGAGCGCGAAAGCGAGAGCGGCGGTTTGCAGCCATCGGCCCGCCTGCACCTTGCCCATTCGCTGACTGTTCATTTTGCGATCCCTCCGAGTGAATGATAACTGTGGGTGGGCACGCTGCACCGTAGCGCACTCATGCCTGAGCCCGGAGCGCTAACGCTATCAACGTGCCAACCTCATGATTGGCAAGAATGGCAGGGCAAATCCCTGAAACAACTGCGCTATCGTTTGACCCCACCACCGCTCGCACGGTCCGGCCACGCCTCTGCTTGGTGCCCAATGCTTGCTGCGGTGAGCATTATGGTGCGTAAAGCGGAAAGCGTACAGCGTCCTCACTTGCATGTCGGCGCCTTGTCCCATCCAGGTCAGGCGGGGTTGCGCCCCGCTACTTCGTAACGCAACTCCGCAAACCCGGGGCCCACGCGGCGCGCCGCTATCAGCTTGAGCGGCGGCGAGACGATTTGCCGTGGCAGCACAGGCTTCCCGGCGCCCAAGGTCACCGACCCGACTTGCACGATAATTTCGTCCAACAGGCCACTGTCGTAGAACTGGCCGACCAGTTCGCCTCCGCCCACCAACCAGATATTCTTACCCTGCGCCGCCTCAGACATCTGCGCGTGCACCGGGCGCACGTCGCCGCGCACAAAGTGCAGATCGGCGTCCGGAACTCTCGGTAGGGCGCGACCGGAGAACACCCAGGTCGGTTGCGGGTAGGGCCAGGGTGCGGGTTCGGGTGTCGTGAGCTTCACCACGTGATGCAGCATCCATTCGTAAGTCGCAGAACCCATGGCGAGCGCGCCAACTTCCTTGATGAAGGCGGGATAGCTCGTCTCGTTGACGTCACCGAGCGGAAACAGCCAGTCGAGCGAGTCGTCCGGAGTGGCAATGAAACCGCCCAGACTCGCAGCCGTGTAATACTGAGTGAGCATCGAGTCGCCTCCGATTGTCTATGTGGTGCGCGCGCGTGTTACTTGCACTGTGCCGCGCGCGTCAACGCCGCACCGGTCAAGCGCACGATGCGCCAATCCGGCATCACCGTTGCGCCGAAGCGCTGATAGAAATCCATTGCGCGCTGATTCCAGTTCAGCACCGACCATTCGAAGCGTCCGCAGCCTCGCTCGACCGCGAGCGCAGCGACATGCTTGAGCAGCGCGGTGCCGCACCCGCGTTTGCGGTAAGCCGGCTTCACGTAGATATCTTCCAGCCACAAGCCGCGCCGCATAAGGAAGGTGGAATAAGTGGCGAAGAAGAGCGCGTAGCCGATCACATCATCACCCTGCAGCGCGACCACCGCTTCGATCGCGGGTTGGGCGCCGAACAACTCGCGTTCGAGCTCCGCCTCAGTGCCGGTCAGCAGGTGGGTGAGCTGCTCGAACTCAGCGAGCTCGCGCACCATCGCAAAGATCGCGGGCACGTGCTCACACAAGGCTGGGACGACAGCGATGCTCACGGTGGCGTCGAGGTGTCGGTAGCGCAGTATTGCCGGAAATTCGGTTGCCGCGAAATCATTCTACGGCAACGCACGCCACTCCCGTTCACCGGCCCGCTGGCGGGCCTGGTGACCTCTTGCCCGCAGAGGTTGCACGTCCGCATCAGCGGGCGTAGAGTGTTGCGACGGATCGGCGCGCAATACGTCGATTTGGGGCTAGAAACCCGGGGAGGTAATGATGGCAACCGTCAGGCGAACCACCCATCGCAGTTCCAGCGGCAAGAAGCTCTACGCGATTCGCGACGCCAAGGGTCGCTTCAAGGACATCCAAACCTACCAGCGTGCCCATGCCGCCGACTTGCGCAAGAAGAGCAAGGCGGAATTAGCCAAAGCCAAGAAAAAGTAGCAACGAGGGCCACGGGCGGCGAATCGCGACGCAGCACCACCCCGCCGCCTACTGCGAAGCCGCCTGAGATCTCAGTCAGGGCGCGCCCGTCAAAGGGTGACGCGAAGGCAGTGATACAAGCGAGACCGCGCGGCCAGGATTGACTACCCGCGACCGCGCGGAAGAAGAGCAGTCGTCGCGGCAATCACTTGAACTGCCCGCGCGCCTTCAGACGGTCGCACGGATGGCCGCGCGGCTCCGATAGGGAAACACCCTTCTCTTTGGCGCGCTCGACCATCTGCTTGTGGTGCTCCTCGATGTACGCCTTGCATTCGTCGTAGCTCTTGATCGAGAGCAGCTTTTCGCGGTGTTGCGAACGCTCCTCGCCCGTCATCAGTTTCCATCCCGGGGTAATGCCGGGGCCGCAGCAGTTGCGGCCGCCGCCTTGTTGCGCCTGCACCGATGCGGCGAACAGTGCGGCAATCATCGTGGCACAGAATACGGTTAGTTTGGGCTTCATGGTGCAATGCTCCTTGGCGAAAACGAAGTGCGCGACTACTGTAAACCGCTGTGCGGTATCGATTTTTGACATCGATCAAAGTTGCCTGCTGCGCAGACAGTTCCCTGTCTGCCACCCGCGATTGCCGCGTTCTACCAAGCGCGATGATCTCGCCGGGAGGCGCCGCTCTCGCCTCCCGGCTAGGGGTTGTTGGGCTTGGCGCTATTCGATCGCCCGTCCTTGCCCTGCTTCTTCATACGTCCGCCCGTCTCGGATGTGATAGATGCGCTTGAAAGTGGGAATGATCTTCTCGTCGTGCGTGACGACGATGATCGCAGTCCGGTATTGCTGCGCCAACTCATTGAGAATCTTGAT
>CAZILI010000229.1:0-6683 GCA_964539965.1 uncultured Burkholderiales bacterium
AGCTTGGCCGCGCGCTCGTCGAGTTCTTTGCGGGTGAGCACGCCTTTCTCGATCAGCACCATTTCCACGCCGTGTATCCAGTGCTCGTAGTAGTTCGAAGTCAAGTATTCGGCCGGCGGCATGCGCTCGATGCCGTGACGGATCTCGTCCAGGTTGTACAGCCCGCCGCCGAAGGTCGCCATCAATACGCCGAACGCGCGCCGCTCCCAGTCTTCGTGAAAGAACGGTTCGTTCTGCTCGATGTCGATCGGACCGATGTTATGCATGCCGCCTAGATCATGTACACCGTTCATGGTTGTCTCCCTAGGGTGCCTTGGTGAGGCCCGTGCCGATCATGGAGTCGCGTGTCACCAATGCGGCGAGCTGGTCTTCGCTCATGCCGTCCGTTCCGGCGGGACGCTGCGGCAGAACCAGATAGCGCACTTCCGCCGTGCTGTCCCACACGCGCACCTCGGTCGCCTCCGGCAGAGTGACGCCGAACTCTTTGAGCACGCCGCGCGGGTCTCCGACGGCGCGCGCGCGATACGGCGCCGCCTTGTACCAGCGCGGCGGCAAGCCCAAGGTCGGCCACGGGTAGCACGAGCACAAGGTGCAGACCACCATGTTGTGCACGTTGGCGGTGTTTTCCACCACCACCATGTCTTCGCCCTGCGCGCCGGTAAAGCCCAATTCCGCGATGGCCTTGGTGCCGTCTTCCAGCAACCGTTTCTTGTAAGCCGGATCGACCCAGGCGCGCGCGATCACTTTCGCGCCGTTGCGCGGCCCGAGTTTGTTCTCAAACGTGTCGATGAGAGCGTCGATCGCCTTGGGATCGACTAGCCCCTTTTCCACCAGTACGGATTCAAGCGCTTTGACCCGCAGCGCGATGTCCGGCTCGGTTGCGGTGTGCTTTGCATTGGCCATGACGACTCCAAGAGTGACGGTCGAAACGAAGCGGATGGCTTCGCGGGGAGCGTTCTGGTTGACCGCGTCGGTTGCTCCGCAACGAAGTATCGATAGGCAATGTACCCCGTCGCCGCCGCGCTCGCAAGCGCGCGGCATCGCGGAATGCGCCGGCTAGGCCGTGGTGCTGACCTTAGCGAACTTGCGCTTGCCGACTTGCGCGATCAGGGTGCGCCCCGCACCGATCTTGAGCGCTTTGTCGGACACGCGCTCGCCGTCGAGCTTGACCCCACCCTGATCGATCATGCGAAACGCTTCTGAGGTGCTGGCGGTGAGCCCGGCCTGTTTCAGCATCTGCGCGATGCCGAGCCCGTCCGGCCCGCAGCGCAAGGTCACCTCGGGCAAGTCATCGGGCAGCGCGCCCTCACGGAAGCGCGCCTCGAAGTCGGCCAGCGCCGACTCGGCGGCGGCCCGGCTGTGAAAGCGCGCGACGATCTCCTGCGCCAGCAATACCTTTACGTCGCGCGGATTGCGTCCGCCGCCTACCTCCTCGCGCCAACGGCGTATGGTGGCCAGCGGCTCGAACGACAGCAGTTCCAAGTAGCGCCACATGAGGTCGTCCGAGATGGACATCAGCTTGCCGAAAATCTCGTTGGGCGGTTCGTTGATACCGACGTAGTTGCCGAGCGACTTGGACATCTTGTTGACGCCGTCCAGGCCCTCCAGCAGCGGCATGGTGAGGATGCACTGCGGCGGTTGGCCGAAATGCTTCTGCAGCTCGCGTCCGACCAGGAGATTGAACTTCTGGTCCGTGCCGCCTAGCTCGATGTCGGTCTTGAGCGCAACCGAGTCGTAGCCTTGGGCCAGCGGATAGAGAAACTCGTGTATGGCGATTGGTTGATTGCCGGCGTAGCGCTTGGCGAAGTCGTCGCGCTCGAGCATGCGCGCCACGGTGTGCGTGGCAGCGAGTTTGATGACCGCGGCAAAGTCGAGTTTGCCCATCCAACTGGAGTTGAAGGCGACTTCGGTGTGCTGCGGATCGAGAATCTTGAATACTTGCTCTTTGTAGGTCTCGGCGTTGGCCTCGATCTGCTCACGCGAGAGCGGCGGGCGGGTGGCGTTTCTGCCGCTAGGATCGCCGATCATGCCGGTAAAATCGCCGATCAGGAACACTACGCGGTGTCCCAGCTGCTGCAGTTGGCGCATCTTGTTGAGTAAGACCGTGTGGCCCAAGTGCAGATCGGGCGCGGTCGGGTCGAAGCCCGCCTTGACATTCAACGGACGCGGCAGCCTGAGCTTTTCGACGAGTTCGCTTTCGACCAGAAGCTCGCTAGCGCCCCGCTTGATGACTTCTAGTGCATTTGTTTCTGCATTCATTGTTGGGAATTCTTGTTGGCGTTCGTCGTCATTTCGGCCGCGTTGCGATGAAAGGTTTTTGCGCGTTTTCGCTTTTCTGATATCCTCGCGCCTGATTCGAGTTAGCGGCCTGAAATGACATCAAAAAAGGGGGACATCATAGCGCAAAAGCCCACTGCCCAACGAGGTCATCTTGGCCATAGCGCGCTCGCCGCGGTGGTCGCGGTCCCCTTGCTCGGCATGGTGGCAGCGTTCGGCATCGCGCCCGACACCTCCACCGAGGAAGTGATACGGCAAACCGTCGTCCAGCCGTTGCCGCTCGCGGCTAGTCAGCTAGACCGCGACGACGACATGCTTCCCGCGCACGACTGGGTGCGCAAAGGCGATACGGTCGCGGCGGTGCTCGCTCGCATCGGCGCTTCCGATCCCTCGGCGCTGGCCTTTCTGCAAGAAGACGCGACTGCCCGCGCTATTTTCAAGGAGTTGTTGCCGGGCCGGGCTATCGAGGCGCGGGTGGACGGCGACGGCATCTTGCATGCCTTGCGTTGGCGCACCAGCGACGATCGCGTGATTCGCGTGGTGCGGCTCAAAGAGGGCTACCGCTCGTACTCCGAGCCCGCCTTCCTGGATCGCCGGCTGGTGTACAAGGCCGGCGTGGTGAAGAGTTCGCTGTTTGCCGCGACGGATGCGGCTGACGTGCCGGATGCGGTCGCGCTGCAACTCACCAAGCTGTTCGCCACCAAGATCGATTTTCATCACGACCTGCAGCCTGGCGACCGATTCGGCGTGATCTACGAAGCGTTCTACGACGGCTCCGACATGGTGCGCGTCGGCCGGCTTTTGGCGGCGGATTTCTGGAACGTGGGTGACCTGCACAGGCTGGTCTATTTCGAGCCGGTGGAAGGGCGCGGGGACTACTACACACCGGGCGGCAAGCGCCTGCGCGGCGCGTTTCTGCGCTCGCCGCTGGAGTTCTCGCGCGTGAGTTCGGGCTTTAATCCCAACCGCATGCATCCCATTCTGCGCGATTGGCGCGCCCACAAGGGCGTGGACTTCGCCGCACCGACCGGCACTCCGGTCATCGCGACCGCCGACGGCGTGGTGGTGTTTCGCGGTTGGCAAAGCGGATACGGCAACGTGATTGAACTCAAGCATGCCGACCAATACGGCACCTTGTACGCGCACTTGTCCGACTTCGTCAGCGGGCTGCACGCGGGCAGTGAAGTGCATCAGGGGGATACCATCGGCTACGTCGGCATGACCGGCTGGGCGACCGGGCCGCATTTGCACTACGAGTTCCGCATCGGCGGCGTCCACCAGGATCCCATGGGGAGCGCCGTGCCGCTCGCCATGCCCATTTCGGCCGAGCTGCGGGCCAAGTTCGAGGCTGCGAGCGAAGCGCTCACCGCCGGGCTCAACGCCATGCGCGAGACGGCGAGCATCGAGTCGTTCGAGTAGGCCGGGGTACTTCTGTTCCAGCGGGGGGTATAGCGCCAAGATCCCCTTCTGGACTAGCTTTTTGGGGACGTTACCCAGGTAGGTATTCACTGAGAAGCGGACAGCAAAAAGGAGGCCGAGGCCTCCTTTTTTTATTGCGACGACCGCAGGCGCCTCGCTAGGCGGAGAAAGATGACCCGCAGCCGCAAGTCGAAGTCGCGTTCGGGTTCTTGATCACGAACTGCGCGCCCTCGAGGTCTTCCTTGTAGTCGATCTCGGCGCCGATCAGGTATTGGTAGCTCATCGGGTCGATGAGCAAGGTGACGCCGTTTTTCTGCATGATGGTGTCGTCTTCGGCGGTGTCTTCATCGAAGGTGAAGCCGTACTGAAAGCCGGAGCACCCGCCCCCGGTCACGAATACGCGCAGCTTCAACGCCTGATTGCCCTCTTCCTCGATGAGATGCTTGACCTTGTCGGCCGCGCTGTCGGTAAACACCAACGCCGGCGGCAACTCGCTTACCATGTTCATGCTGCGCTCCTAAATCGTGCCCAACTCGGCATTATGAGCCAATCGACAATATCGGTCAATTGCCTGGAACCGGCTTAAATTCAACGACTTTTACGTCTTTGCCGGATTGGTCGTAGACCAGCTTGCCGCTTACCACCGCGCCCATGTGAACCTCGATCGAGCGGTAGTGGACATCACCTGAGACTCGCGCTTGCGGCATCAGTTCCACCGCTTCGCTGGCGTAGACCGGACCGCTGACCTCCCCGTTGATGACCGCGCGCGTTACCCGGATCTCGCCGTTGATGCGGCCTTGCTCGCTCAGCACCAGCGTGGTGGGCTTTTCGTCCAGTGCCGATATGTTGCCCTTGACCGTGCCGTCCACGCGCAGGCCGCCGGTGAAGATAACGCTGCCGTCCACGCGCGTGCCCGCGCCGATCAGCGATTCGATGGGGGGGGTCTTGGGCTTCTTGCCTAGCATAGCCATACCTCCTGTCACGAAAGGTTGGCGGAGCGCACCAGCTTGGGCTCGGTGTGCCCCGGCTCGAATAGCCTCAGCTGCACGGCCTGCAGCCGTGCGCCGGCTGGAATCTTGAACATGCCCTCGAGCCGGTGATAGTACTTGAAGCTCACCTCGGCCGCGCCGGGACGGCCATCGCTCGCGGAAATCGTCTGCACCGCCTGCTTGCCTTGCTGCTCGAGGTTAAGCACCAGTTCGACCTTGCCGCGAAACGCCTTGTCGCGCGGTCCGGCTTGAAACAACAGCGCCAGGTAGTGGTACTCCTCGGGTGTCGCCGACTGCTTGACCTTGAACTCGTAGACGTCGACTTTGGGCCGGTCGGAGTCGGTCGCCATGATGTTTTGGAAGAACGCGAGTTCCTCCTTCAGGCGGCCGATCTCGCCTTGCAGCTCGGAGACCGAGCGCTTGAGGTCGGCTTGGGCCGCGAGGTCGACCTTCGATTCGTGGGTGATGCGCGCGATCTCGCCCATCAATTCCTCGTTGTCGGCGCGCATGCGCTTGACCAAGCCGGAAAGCGACGCCGCCTCGCTTTTCAGCCTCGTCAGCTCGCTCTCGCGCGGCGCGTGCTCGACCTCGGCGGCGTGGTGCCCCAACTCGAACAGCCACCAGCCGAGTCCGCCCAGCAGCACCAGCAGTGCGAGCGCACGCGAAACGCGCCAATACCACGCCTTGCGCATGCGCACCCGCGCCGGGCCGGTATGCACGCCGTAGCGTTGGCGCAGCAGCCGCGCGGCGGCTCTCACGGCGATACCGGCACCTGCATCAGGCCTTCGTTCTCCGGGCGACCGAACATGAGGTTCATGTTTTGCACCGCTTGGCCCGCCGCGCCCTTGACCAAGTTGTCGATCACGGCAAGGACCACGACCGTGTCACCGCCTTGCGGACGGTGCAGCGCGATGCGGCACGTGTTGGACGCGCGCACCGAGCGCGTATCGGGGTGGCTGTCGGGCGGCAGCACATCGACGAATGGCTCGCCGGTGTAGCGCCTCTCGTACAGGCTCTGCAGATCGACCTCCCGGTTGAGCCTGGCGTACAACGTGGCGTGTATGCCGCGGATCATCGGCAGCAGGTGCGGGGTGAACACGAGCCCCACCTCGCGCTTGGCCAGATGCGCCAAGCCTTGCTTGATCTCGGGCCAATGCCGATGCCCCGGCACGCCGTAGGCCTTGAAACTGTCCGACGCCTCGGAGAGCATCAGATGCATCTCGGCCTTGCGGCCGGCTCCGCTCACTCCCGACTTGGCGTCGGCGATCAAGTGATCGAGGTCGACCGCGCCGGCTTCGACGAGCGGCAAGAACCCCAGTTGCACCGCGGTCGGGTAGCAGCCCGGATTCGCCACCAAGCGCGCGGTCTTGATCGCCTCGCGAAACATCTCCGGCAGCCCGTACACGGCGCGCTCGACCAAGTCGGGACAGGCGTGCTGCATGCCGTACCACTTCTCCCAGACGGCGAGGTCTTTGATGCGGAAGTCAGCTGCGAGATCGACGATGCGCACCCCGGCGTCGTACAGCTCGCGCGTCTGCTGCATGGCCACCCCGTTGGGGGTGGCGAAGAACACCACGTCGCAGCGCTTGAGCGGCGCATCGCCGGGATCGCTGTATTTGAGATCGACAAAACCGCGCAGACTGGCGAACAGATCGGCGACCGGCATGCCGGCCTCTTTGCGCGAGGTGATCGCCATTAACTCGGCCTGGGGATGGCACGCAAGGATACGCAAGAGCTCGACCCCGGTGTAACCGGTGCCGCCTACGATTCCGATCTTAATCATCTTGTAAGCAACTCAAAAATCGAGACATTGCAGCGCGAAGTCCATCATAAGCGCTTCCGGGCCGGCGCTGCAACCTTGCCTTCCGGCCGAGCGCATCGCGCCGTGAACTGCGGAGCGCAAAAAACAACAAAGCCGCCTCGCGGGCGGCTTTGTCTCGAATCCAACGCTGACTAGCGCTTGGAGTACTGCTTGCGCCGCCGCGCCTTGTGCAAGCC
>CAZILI010000230.1:0-6671 GCA_964539965.1 uncultured Burkholderiales bacterium
GGAAGGGGTAGGCCGGCATGATCGAGCCGTCCACGTAGGCGCGTGGCTGGTAGACGGAGACGCGATAGTCCAAACTCTTCGATCCGACCGGCTCGGGCCGCACCAGCATTTTTGAGAAAGCGCCACCATAGTGGGCGGGCGGTTCCTCCCACATCACGCTCGCCACGGACCGAATGATCGCCTTGCGTTTGTTGGTCTCATCGCCGTCCATTGAAGTTATCCTTTGTGCCACAAGGGGCGGGCGGCTGCGCCGGCGCCCGCCTGTTCATCGGTGTTCGTTCGTCGAGCGTGGATAAGGCTTACCGAACACCGGCTCTTTGTACGGCGTCGGCGGAAGCTGCCAGGTGCCGGTGCCGGGTGGTTTGACCTTGTCGTCGACGCGTACATCGAGTAGGCAAGGTTTGCCCAGCGCGAGGGCGTGACGTAGCGCATCGCCCAACTGGTCGGAATGCTTTACGGCGATGCCTTCCACGCCGTAGCTCTTCGCCATGAGCGCAAAGTCGGGGTTGTACGGCTCGCGGGATGCGCCGGCATAGAAACCGGTGCCGATCTCATGGCCATTGAACATGCCGAGCTGAATGTCGCGGATCGCTGCCCAAGCAAAATTGTTCCACACCAGCCAAACGGCGGGGATATTGTACTCGGCCGCGGTGGCGAGCACATGGGGCGTCATCGTAAAGCCGCCGTCGCCGATGACGGCAATGCAGGGACGCTCCGGCGCTGCCAGCTTCGCACCCAGGATGCCGCTCACGCCGAACCCCATGGCGGAAAATCCCCAGGAGTTGAGCATGGCCTGCGGTCGTCGCGCCTCCCAGAACTGCATGAACCAATTGTGATGCACGCCGCTATCGAGCGATATGATGCCGTCGTCCGCCAACGCGCGGCGAACTTCTTTCACGACGCGCTCCGGCCGTAGCGGCGTACCGCTCAAATCGAAGTTGGGACCGACATAGGCCTCCCACTCGCGCTTCCAGCCTTCGATGGCTTCGTGCCACTTGAAATAGCGGTGGCTGGCCGCACCACGGGCGGCGGCTTCGTCGAGCAGCTGCGCAAAAAACACCTTGGCATCGGCGACAATTCCCAGCGTGACCGGGTAGTTGCGCCCGATCTCGCTCGCATCGATGTCGACATGGATCAGCCGGGTCGGTGGTATGTTCCAGGAATAGCCGGGAATCCACGAGGACGATGAGCGATCGTCAAAGCGCGCGCCGACGGCGATCAAGAGATCGCAATGTCGCCCCACTTGGTTGGCCGGGTAGGCGCCGTTACGTCCGATGAAGCCGAGCGCAAGTCGATGCGGCATCGGGACAGTACCCATGCCGTTTGGCGAAGTGATAACCGGAATGTCGAGCATCTCCGCCAGCCGGGTCAACTCCGGCCCGGCCTCGGCCAGCGTGACGCCGTGGCTCACAAAGAAAGCCGGGCGGTCGGCCGCGAGGATCATGTCCAGCGCGCGCTTCACGTCCGCTGGCGCGGCACCGGGACGAGCGAACCCGCTCGCCTGATCAGAGCGCAGCAACTGCACGTCGTCTTTTTCTTGGAACAGATTAAACGGCACGTCTAGATTCACGGGGCCGGGGCGGCCAGTGAGCATCAAGTTGTAGCTTTGCCGCAGCGCGAGCGGCAGCATGTCGACGCGGGTTGGTTGAAAAGTTCGCTTTACATAAGGTCGCAGCGCGACCGGAAATTCCGCCGCTTGGTTGCGGTAGCTCTCTTGGAAGGGACCGCGATTGAACTGCGAGGTCGGGACGTTTGCCGTGATAGCGTAGAACGCGGAAGAGTCTGCGGAGGCGCAGGCGGTCGCCATAACCAGATTGCAAGAGCCTGGTCCGCATGAGGTGAGGGTTGCCACCGGCTTGTGTGCGACACGAAAGTACGCGTCCGCCATGTGTCCCGCAGTCTGTTCGTGCCGCGGGGAGATCAGTTTGATCTTGTCTTGCCGCTCCCAAAGCGAATCGAGTAGCCCGACGTTGCCGTGCCCGCAAATGCCGAACACATACGGCACGCCTTCCTGTATTAAGAAATCGGCAATGAGATCTCCGCCCTTCATGCGCGGCATCGGCTTTCCTCCGGCGACTTTGGTTTCCTGCGATGATACCAAACACGCTGTCGCCGATTGTTTGGCGAGAGGCCGCTAGGGCGTGAATGTAATGGCGAGCAAGTCGATGCAATGCCCCGCCGCCCCATCCTGCCCGGGGAAGGCTCCTCGCCCGACCTACTCCTTAGTGCGCTCGTCGAAGACGACCACCGTGCGCACTTCGATGCTCTCGCGCGCAATGTAATCTGCCGGACACGCCGGGTTTTGGAACCCGGTATGCGGCATGAAGCGCGCACGCCCATCCAGTCGCGAGTCGTAGCATTTAAGCAACAGCACTTCCTTCGGCTGCATCTCCGAGACGTAGTACCACTGATGCCGCGGGCGCGAGCGCACGGAATAGATTTCGCCGGTGTGACGGGGATGCTCGAGATCGCTCTCGCCGAAGTGCTGAATTTCAGTGGCGACCAAATCGTCGGGCTGCACCGTGCGCACGTCGCACACCGCGAGCGGATTGTCGCGC
This sequence comes from uncultured Burkholderiales bacterium, assembly GCA_964539965.1. Lineage (GTDB taxonomy): Bacteria > Pseudomonadota > Gammaproteobacteria > Burkholderiales > JALYOK01 > CAZILI01. The sequence continues at coordinate 2,559 of CAZILI010000230.1, forward strand.
ACCGGGCCGACGATCGGCCGCCACAAATTGACGAAGGCATAGTGGCGACCCATTAGATCGCGGCGCCCCGAGGCTTCAAGGACTTCGCGCCTGCGTTTCGGGCCGGAGCGCTCGGTGTAATCGTTGTGCACTTGCTCCGCCGGCACACGCACGCCGACCTCTCCGCGGGCTGCGCGCGCGCTGCTGCGCACCATGTGATCAAACGCGACGACGGCCAACGCGCCGGTGAGTGAACGCAGCGTAGCTTCCACTTCCGGCAGATAGCGCGCCTTTACCGCGGCGTCGTCGAGATATTCGGTAAAGGCGGTCGGCGACTCGTGCAACGCGAAGCCACATTCATCCAGGCGGAATTCGCCAGCGTCGGGACGCATGTCGCGTATCGTCACGAGTTCGCGCTGCGCAGCGGGACGGACAGTGGCGACATTGCAAGTGGGTGGATAGATGCGAATGCGCGGCGCTTGCTCAAAGGCTGCCAAGTAGTTGAGCGGGGCATTGGAGATTGAAAGCCCGCGAGCTTGCTCTGCTTGTCGCGAAGATGACGTGGCCTGCATAGGTTCCTGTCGAGCGCGTTGGGCGATACGCTCATTATGCACTACTGAGAGCTTCACCAAAGAAGTGGGTGTCGCCGCGGCATTCCAGCGAGACTGCACGACTTCTCGCCGTCGTTCAGCCCGTCAGCTATCGAGCGGCGATACCGAACGCCTCGAACCCGCCATCAAGAAAATCAAGTGAGACCCACTGCGGACGTACAGCAATGGCCGCTTAGGGAAGTCGGGGCAAGGAGACCAACGCCGGCCTCAGACCTCGTCGGCGCTACGCTTCGAAAGATGCCGAGGCGGATCCCAATCAAGAAAACCTTCAAGCACTTAGCTCGCCGCTAGAGGATCTCGAAGACTTCGTATCCCGCACGGTCCGCCTTTCGCCAACCGAGTCCTACCGCAACGATTCGGTTGAGCCAGGCGTATTTGGGCGAAGATGTCTCGAAGTACGGTGTGCTGCGATGGTAGTACTCGGACGCATCAACGATCTCGCCAGCGGCGATCCTGGCCATCACCTCCGGCGGGCCGCAGCGAATGCCAGTGTAGTGCATGAATATGAGCGCATCGTCACTCGTTTTCAGAACCAGGCGCACGTTCGGGATGACGGCACCGTCGGAGCGGATCGTCTTCATGTCAAGGCCGCCCGGGAGCAGCTCGCCACGCAGTCGCGGCCCCTCGAACGTACCGGAACCCAGAAGATCAACGTGGCGTGTGCCGGATGGCACGGGCCCCACATCGAGTAGGCGGGTGACTGAAGCGCTCAGGGTGAACAAGAAATCGGCTTTCAATGCGGACATGATTAGACCTCCGTTCAGTTCGATCTCCTCCGCATTAGACCACGGCACGGGCTCTTGCTGTCAGCAGCTCACGCTCCTTGGCGGTGTCTCACGCAGGCTACTCTGAGGTATGCCGCCGGCCGCCAAAGAACAATCCTGCGTTGCGCGGGACGAGGCGCCGGCGCAAATTTGCGCTTGCATGCTTTGTTGGCAATCAAACTGAACTTTCCGTTTCAACAAAAGTGCCCGGCACTACGACCGCGACCCAAAGCGCGCATTGGATTTTTCCGCATGGGCGTCGGCTTGAAGTTGAAAAGCGGCCAGCTGTTCAAACGCAAAGTTGAGGGGTGTGCCGGTTGGATCGGTCAAGAGACATACTCGACCCGGCATAAATCTCCTCATCCCGACACCGTCTTCTTGCTCCGCAGGTATTCCTTGCGGCCTATCTCGCCGAGGGCGTATCGGCGGTTGAGCTCATCCGACGCCGATAGCCCATTCGGGCCGACAAACCTCCGGCCACCATGGGTGCGCCACAAGACCACTGCGATCACCAAGGCGATGCAGAACGCGAAGACGATGAATAACATCATGCCGAAGAAGGGGAAAGGCATCCAACCGCGCCAGTCGCTAACACAGTGCCGCGACCGATCCATCCAGTGCGGCGGTTCCCAGCGGTGCCATGCGCCCCAGCCGTCGGGACGTTGCATCTGCCACACCATGCCGGTACGGCGGTCGATGTCCAGTTTCTGCACCAAAGAGTTGTCCACGGTCACGATCTCCGCGGTGATCGTCCGGCTATCTTTTGCGACGACGTTGCCCGCCATGAGCCGCGGGTTACCGCTCCGGCCTATCCAGCGCTGCAACCCGTCTTTCACTTCCGCGACGGTGAGTTCGTGCCCCGTGGGGTGATAACCGAACCAAAGTGGCCGCGCGCCCGCCCAGAACGGCGGATCCCACCGACCAGGCGTTTCGCTTTGGGTTTGCGGCTCCGGCAGTGCTTGCTGAGCCAACCCCGCAACGGACAAAAAGGTGAGCGCAAAAATGAACAGCGAGGAAAGGACGTGTTTAGCGATTATTATCGTCATCTAATCAGGACTGCGGCTGGCCCGCCTCGATATCGCGCTTCATCTGCTCGTATTGCTCCTTGGTGATCTCACCGCTGGCATAGCGCCGATCCAGAATCTGGCGCGAAGTCTCGGACCACCGTTCCATTGGCCCATGGCCGGGGCCCCACCCGACGAATGGCCCCCAACCGTAGTTGGGCCCCTCACCCGATCGCCAGTGAGCCATGCGCCAGGCCATGAACGCCGCAAAGGCCATCATCAGGATCATGAAGACCAACGGGATGATCCAAAACCCGTGGAAACCTGGCCCCCACCAATATGTGCAGTCCATGGCTCACTCCTTTCTTGGCTACTGATCCTGCGTTGGCTGGCCCACCATCGGGAGAAATGGGCGCGCTGGATCCACGCAGCACCCATGCAGGCACACCCGACTCAACTCAAGTGCTTGGCAACAATTCGCTCGGCGACGGTGCGCGCGTGCTGCTGCATCTCGGTGTCGGACATGTCGCCCAGCGAAAACTTGTTGCGGTCAAACTCGTAGAGTTGATCCGTGAACACAGTGACGGGCTTGATGTCCGGCATCGCCCCTTGCAGGAGACGCGTGCCGCAGGCCATCCCGCAGCCGTCGATCTGCAACGCCTTCTGCGCATGCTGAACCAGATCCTTCATGCCGCCGCTCTTCTCTAGCAGCCCGCCATGACAGATGCGCACAGCGCGCTCAGGTGCAAGCTTGCCGGTGATCAGGTTTGCTGCGCGGCGTGCGATTTCACCGCGTAAGCATGCCCCCTCACAACTGAGCACCGCGGCTTTGGGCGGGGAGGTCAGATGTTTCTTTGCGTAGCTGGCACCAAGCGCGCACTCTTGGTCTGTGAGTGGAACTTGTATCGAAGTAACCATGGTATTTACTTCTGCGCTTCAAAGGAGCAGTTAACATACATCCAACTGCAGGGTGGTCATTTGACATGGATCAAAAGCCTCTTACGGTTTCCCGCCGCAGTCCATGAACGACCGCGAAAAGTATCCTTTAATCTGATTTCTCGATCTCGCGTTTGATTTCATCGTATTGCTCTTTCGTCAACTCACCATTTGCGAGGCGCCGATCGAGAATGTCACGGGCGCTTTCGCTTCCGCAGCGCATCATTGGCGCGAAGCAGCAACCGGCGCGCAGTGCCTGTGCGTCCTGATCGGGCGGGGATGAAGTCTTGGTAGTCATCGATTACCTTTCTGTGCATTCAGGGTTTGTCTCAACTGCTCATACTCTTCGCGAGTGATCTCGCCGCTCGCATAGCGCCGATCGAGGATTTGTTGGGCGCTCTCCGGAGACGACCAGGACGCCGGCCGCCCATACGGCGATTGCGCGTCATGGCGTTGACCGAACAGGTGCATCAACATGCAAATCATCGGTCGCCTCCTGATGTTTCAAGGTCGCGCCTTATCGAATCGTATTGCTCACGGGTGATTTGGCCGCTCGCCAGCCGGCGGTCGAGGATTTGCCGCAGCGTTTCGCGGGCGCCGTTAGGTGACGTATCACGGCGACCCATTGGCATGCAACCGCCGCCGCGCCGAAACATCATGAACATCATCGCCACCATGAAAATCAAGCAAAGCAAGGGAAATATCCAGAACATATTGAACGTAGGCCCCCAACTCGGGTCCATTCCGTACTCCTTTCGCCTTCGAAGTTGAACAAGCCATCTGAAGTGCTAACCCCAGAAGCAGTCAAGGCGGCGGTGT
>CAZILI010000231.1:0-6628 GCA_964539965.1 uncultured Burkholderiales bacterium
CGTCGGTGCGATGTTAGTCGAGCGACGGTTCGAAGCATTACGCGGAGGTCTGCGAGGTCGTACTCATCCGCATGCGCTGATATACTCGGGCCACCCCGTCGCGCGGCGATGCAGGGAGCCTACGCGATGTCGGCTCGTCTTCACTCTGGAGGTACCGCATGGAACGCAAGCCCCGTTCAGCCTGGACCTTTCTCGCCGTCAGTACCCTCGCCTTTCTCTGCGTCCTCTACAGCGCGTCCTCGTGGTCGGATCAGATCAGACGTGGCGGCAAAGAAGCGCAAGCGCTCGTCGCGAACAGCCGCGGCAACAACATTCTTCGCTACGACCAGCGCGCCGGCCGCTTCTCGGGCGAGCTGGTAGCCCCTGGCGTAGGCGGACTGTTTCACCCCGACACAATGATCATCGGCCCGCGCGGGAAGTTGTTCGTATCGAGCGGTGACACGCTGACGGACTCGGCGATCTTGCGTTTCGACGCCTGCACGGGAGCTTTCGCCGGCGTGTTCGCAAAAGGCAACGGCATGCGCCGACCCTACGGTATGGCGGTCGGACCCGACGGCAAGTTCTATGTGGCAAGCTTCTTGAGCGACCAAATTCTACGCTTCAACGCGGCGACCGGCGCGTTCATCGACGTGTTTGCCAGCGGGAACGGACAGCCGGGCGGGTTGAACGGCCCGAATAGTCTATTGTTCGATCGCGACGGCTCGCTGTTCGTGTCGACCGAAGGCAGTGTGGCGGTCGACGGTGTCGCCACCTTCTCCGGCCTGCCGAGCCAGGTCCTGAAGTTCAACATCCGTACCGGCGCATCGACGGTGTTCGCCGATCAACCACCAGCCTCGCCCGAAGGATTCGGATTCGTCAGCTTGCTGGGGCTCGCCTTCGGCCCGAACTGCGAGCGGTCTCGGATCGGCAATCAGCTCGGCCGTTGCGACCTATTCGTGAGCGACTTCGCCGGCGATGTGCGGCGCTACAACGCGCAAGGGCAAATCGTCCAAGTGCTGTCCACCAACTACACCGGGACCATTCCCAGCCAGAACTTCGTCGGTGGGTTGTCATTCGGCAAGCGCGGTCGCCTGTTCGTCGCGGCATTCAACAACGCGCTCGACGGCAATCCCGGCGCAGTCCTGCGCTACGATGGTCACAGCGGGGTTCCACTGCCCGCCCCCGGCCAAACCGGCGCGATCTATGTGCCGCAAAGCGCGGCGCTGGAGAGACCCATCGGCATCCTCGCTGTGAACGAGCCATGCAAGCGACCCGGCGGTCACGCCAGAAATGGCGCGGTGGAGTAGCCCTCGGCCGGCCGGGGATCGATTGAGCCGTTGGAGAAAGATCACCGCCTCGGGCGTGTGGGCGGGCGTCGCTCCACGTGTACCGATGTCGACGACCCTTACCTAGTGCGAACAATTCGACTCACGCAGATTTTCCGGTCAGGCGATTCGGTAGATTGACGCGCTGTTGAGCAAGCGATAGATTAGTGCGCGGGCCGTTAGAGCAATAACCAATCAATGCCGGCGCGCACTCGCTGGCAGTTCTACCCGCCGACCGCGCCAAATCTAGCCGCCGATGCGGCCTGACCGCGCGGCCTCTATTCGCATCAAATCAGAAGGAGGAGACTAGCATGGCAGAGCTGAGCAGAATGCAGGCACTTCGCGCGATCATAGTGGCCCTCACCTCAGGCGCGGCATTGACTCTCGCGCTTTCTGTAGCCGGGCCCTCCGCGCTTGCGCAGGGCAAGGGCAAGATCGTGGTTTTCATGCCTCCGGGGACGGACAACTACCTCGCGCAGTGGCAGGCCGGCGCGCGCAAGAAGGCGAAAGACCTGGGATACGACATCAAGATCATTGAATCTAGCCGCGACCAGGCGGAACAAGATTCGCAAGTGCAGCAGCAACTCGCTTCCGGCGAAGAAGTCGCGGGTTTTATCTGGTGGCCCTACGTGAACGCGGCCGGCACCGGGTCGCTTAGGGCGCTGTCGCAAACCGGTAAGCCAGTGATCTTCACGAACCAGTATCCGATCGCAGGCACCGATAAATTCTGGACGGCCTATGCCGGCGTGGATGACTTTCTCAACGCCAAGGTCTCAGCGGAAATGCTGCTGCAAGCTTGCGCAAAGTCGACTACGGTCAAGTGTGGCAAGGGCATGATCATCACATTCCCCGCCGGCTACTCGGCGGGATCGGATCGTGCCAAGTCGTTTCGGGAGGCCACCAAGGGCAAGCTCGAGGTCATTCAAGAAGAGCCGGCCGGATTCATGTCGCAGGAGGGTTACAAGGTCGGCTCGCAGATCATCCCACCGAAGAAGGATCTGATCACTTGGGTGTACACAGAGAACGATAGCCTCGCGACCGGTGTTATACAGGCGTTAAAGGAATCCGGTAAGACGCCCGGCAAAGACGTCCTCGTAGTCGGGGGCACCTGCCATGGCGACACTTCGGATTTGCTTGCCAAGAACATTGTCGGCACCGGAGTGCAGGCGGCGTTCCTCGAAGGTTGGCAGTCGGTACAGACAGTGCACAAGTATCTCAACACCAAGAAGGTCAACCCGGGCAAGCTCTACTTGGAAGCAACGCGCGACGCGCCCCCGTCCGACGACGGTCCGCCGTCGCGATTCAACTTTATCCCCAATCCGGCGGTTGGCAATAGCCAGGCCGACCTGGATGGTTTCAAGCTCTGGGGGTGGCGCTTCAAAGAACTCTGCAACTACTAAGGGCATCGCTTCGACCCTCGTCACACGCTCGCCCCGCCCAGGCGTGGCGAGCGTGTGCCCTTCGCCTTCCGTCCGGCAAGCGTGAATCTCGGGCTGCCGGCACTGCAAGTGCGCGGTGTCGCCAAGTCCTACGGCGCGGTCGCCGCGCTCAAGGGGGTCGATTTTTCCCTCGAGCGCGGCGAAGTCATGGCCCTGGTGGGCGAGAACGGGGCGGGCAAGAGCACGCTCGTCAAGATATTGGCCGGCCTCGAGCATCCCGACGCCGGCGAGATCCAAATTGACGGGCACGCCGTCAGGCTGCGCACCCCGCAGCAATCCCGACAAGCCGGAATCGCCTATGTCACCCAGGAGCTCAGCGTTGTGCCGGCCTTGTCGGTGGCGGAGAACATCTGCCTGGGCGGCGAGTCGACGCAGCCGATCTGGACGGCTTCGCGCCTGGCGCGCAGAGTGAAGCCGTACCTCGAACGCGTCGGTCTGGAAAGCATCGATCCTGGTCTTCCCGCGGGAAGCCTGCCGATCGCGCAACAACAGCTGGTGGAGATCGCACGGCTGTTGTCGCGAAACGCGCGCATCTTGATCCTCGACGAGCCGACAGCGGCACTTTCCGACGTGGAGATCGAGAAAGTGAGCGCCGTAGTACGAAATCTCGCCGCAGAGGGTCGATCGATCATCTACGTTACCCACCGCTTGGGCGAGGTATTCGACCTCGCAAATCGCGTGACGATCTTTCGCAACGGCGAGAGCTTCGATCCGGTGGAGGTCGGGCGTCTGGACGTCGACACGCTGATCGAGCGCCTCCTCGGACGCCGACTCGATCAGATGTTTCCGGCGCGAAGCCAGCGTTTCGGCGACGTCGCGTTGGCGGTTCGAGACCTCGTTGCGCCGGGGTTGTCGCGTCCCGTCTCTCTGCAATTGCACTCCGGCGAGATTCTCGCCTTGGCGGGTCAACTCGGGAGCGGAGCCAATGCGGTCGTGCGGGCGATCGCGGGAGCGGCGCCGAGGGCGAGCGGTTCCATCGAACTGCGCGGAAGAGCCTTGAACATACGCAATATGCGCGAGGCCATGCGTCTCGGCGTCGCCTACTGCTCCGACGATCGAAAGCGCGACGGCATCTTTGCGGTAAGAAAGGTGTTTGAGAATCTGACCGCGCCCGCGATCCCGCGCATCATGGCCGGTTTCTTCCTGAGCAAACGACGCGAAGCGCAGGTCTCGCAGCGTCTTGCGCAATTTTTCGAGATCGACCTTTCCCGGCTGAGCGCCCACGCAGGAAAGTTATCCGGCGGCAATCAGCAGAAAGTCGCCCTCGGCAAGTGGCTCGGCATCGAGCCCTCGATCCTTCTGGTCGAAGAGCCGACGCGGGGCGTTGACATCGGCGCGCGCGCAGAAATCTATCGGCACTTGCGCCGGCTCGCCGATCAGGGGCTGGCTATTGTCTTCGCTTCGTCCGACAACCAGGAGGTTCTAGGGTTGGCTGATACGATCGCGACATTCTTCCGAGGGCGATTGGTGCGCACCGCGCCGGCGACTGGAATCACCCTTCCGACTTTGCTGCGTGACGTCACTCACCCGCAGCCCGAAGACCCCGGCATGGCGGCATGATCGCAACGGATACGCAAACCGCAGCTGACGGTCGCGGCGATCTACGGCTGCGACGCAGCATCATAATTTCGGCAGCGGGCATCGCCGCGCTGCTTTGCATCGGCGGACTCACCACACCGAGCTTTTTAACGTTCGACAACCTCTTGGTCGTGATTCGCGCCGCTTCGATTATTGGAATCATCGCCCTCGGCATGTCTTACATCACCATCTCGGGCAACCTGTTCGCGCTGTCCGCCGAAGAACTAGCGATCTTGGCGGCATGCGTGTTTGCCTTCTTGATGCGCGACCACTACGACCTCTATACAAGCCTCGCGCTAACACTTCTGTTCGCTGCGGCTTGTGGGGCGATACAAGGCGGCGTCATTTCCTTCGGCGCGGATCCGATCATCACAACGCTTGCATTCGGTGCATTGTTTCGTGGCTTGTCTTCGCTCATTAGCGAAAATAAGAACATCCTCCTGGGCACCAAGGCGGCGGAATGGATAGGCATCGGGCGCCCGCTGGGTATTCCGACCCAGAGTTGGGCGTTTGTTATCCTGACTGCGGTGGCGTGGTTGGTTCTGCAAAAGACGGCGTTTGGTCGCCGACTCGTTCTAGTCGGCGCCAATCGGCTTGCCGCGCAGGCGTCCGGCATCCGACCGGAGCAGGCGGTGTTGGTCGCGCTGATTCTGTTCGGCGTTTGTTGCGGGCTGGCAGGCATCTCCGCCGCCGCGCAATTTGGCCTCGCCGTAGCGAATCTCTACACCGGGTTAAATATCGACGTCGTTGCCGCCGTGTTGGTAGGCGGCATCGCGCTGCGCGGCGGGCAAGGATCACCGATCCAGGCGGCGGTAGGCGCGATCTTTATCGCGCTGCTCCAGAACTACATGTTGCTGCACTCCTTTACCACCGGCACGCGGATGCTGGTCATCGGTTCCATTGTCGCTCTCGCGACCCTAGCCTTCCACTTTCTGCAGCGGAGGCAAGCATGAGGCCAACCGAGTCTGGACTAGACCTGTTGGTCCGTGCTGCGTTCATGCTCTCAATCTATCTCGCATTTGCGATGATGCTCCCGTCGTATCACACCACGAAGGGAGTCGCCGCTTTGCTGGACGGTGCCGTCTTGATCGGGCTGACGGCAGCCGGAATCGGCGTCACCATGATCGCGGGGGAATTCGATCTTTCGGTCGGTTCGTTGGCGGCCGTTGTCGGCGTGCTGACGATCAGTCTCATCGTCGTCGGGCTGGGCATTGTTCCGGCGCTGCTAATCGCTGTCGCGGCTGCAGCGGCGTTTGGCGCAGTGCAGGGTCTGATAATCGCGTTCACCGGCATCAATTCACTCGTGTTCACGATCGGAACGCTCATCGCACTGCGTGGGCTTGCGCTAATTGTCGCGGACGAGAACAGTGTCGTGATACCAGTGGAGCGCTTGGCGGAGACCGATTTCTTGAGCGAGCGCATTCTGGGACTTCTCTCGGCGCCGAGTATCTTGATGATCGCGGTGTTTATGCTCGTGGGCTTTTTCATGAGGTACACGGTTTGGGGGCGCGAGATCTATGCCATCGGCGGAGGGCGCTCGGAAGCGCGTGCCGCCGGGGTGTCCAGCGTACGGCCGATGGTCATCGCGTTTACCTTGTCGGCGACGCTTGCCGGTCTGGCCGGCGCGGTCTCTTGCGTCCGCCTGGCGAGCGCAACACCGCTTGGATTCGACACGCTGTTGTTGTCCGCGGTGACGGCATGCCTAATCGGCGGCATCGGGCTCAAGGGTGGCAGCGGGACGATGATCGGGATTCTCATCGGCCTGTTCACCATGCGCTTTCTCGTGGGCGGCGTCGCCAGTCTCGGTGCGCCCTATTGGCTGCAAAGCCTAGCCATCGGCGCGCTGTTGATCCTAGTACTCGTTGTGGAGATGATGATCTCGATCGTGCGAGATCGGCGCTCGCGACCGAAATACGTGACCGATGCCAGGTGAGCGCTACTTCAGGCGCCGACTCGGCAGAGGAGCGCGGCAATGCGTGAGCGCAAGGCGCAGCATTTGGCGCGCGGGCGCAAACCAATGTAACCGAGCCGCACCCGCCCTGGTCGCGAGACTACCAAGTTCTCTCGTATAAGAATCCGTCTTCGTCTGCGCTTTCGATATAGCCCATAGATGCTAGGCTCTTAGATTCTTCTGGCCGCATCGGGAAGCTTCGCAGTGCGTCGGATACTTCATTCTGTAGGAGGTCAGCAGCCTGCGAGAACAGAGCCTGAGCATTCGCACCGATCTTGAGTGCGGCATCATACAGCGGCGCCATGACGAGAATGTTCTCTCGCAAATCGAACTTGCCTCCGTCAAGTACCAAGGCT
>CAZILI010000232.1:0-6613 GCA_964539965.1 uncultured Burkholderiales bacterium
AAGGACCCCACAAGTCCCAGGGCTCGCGGCCCTCGTACTGTGATTCCAAGCGCTGGCGTTCGGGGTTGAGGGGGGACTGTTGCTTCATGAAATGCTCCAAGGAGAGGATTCGAAGAAGTAGGGCTTAGGCGGCGCGCATGGCCTTGACGGCTTCGGCGGCGCGGGCGCTCGCGCGCTTGGCCTGCTCCAGCCGCCACCACGCTTCCAGCGTGCACGCCACCGACCAGGCTTGCGCCGGCGCGCCGCGCGGCGTGTGCGGCGGCGCGCCGTCGAGTATCTCGCTCACCGTGCCGAGCCCAGCGTCGCACAGGTGATCGCGCATCGCCTCCAGGCGCGCCTGCGCGCGGGCCGGATCACCGTGCACGCGATACTCGGCAAGCGCGAAATGCGCCAACAGCCACGCCCACACCGGGCCTTGATGATAGGCGCCGTCGCGCTCCCATACGCCGCCGATGTAGTGCGGGCGATAGTCGTTGTGCGAGGGCGCGAGCGAGCGCAGCCCGTAAGAGGTGAGCAGCTCTTTCGCGCACAGCGCGACCACCCGCGCTTGAGTGGCGCCATCGAGCGCGCTCGCGGGTAGACTCACGGCGAAAATCTGATTGGGGCGCAGGCTCGAATCGTTGCCCGATGGACCATCGATCACGTCGAACAGCCCGCCGGCTTGATCGGGGATCACGAAACGCTGGAAACCCTGCTTGGCCTTGCTCGCCATGTCGGAAAAACGCGCGCCATCGGCCTCCAATTCAACGGCGAGTTCTGCCATCGCCACCAATGCGTTGTACCAGAGCGCATTGATCTCCACCGGCTTGCCGATGCGCGGCGTCACGACCCAATCGCCGACCTTGGCGTCCATCCAAGTCACTTGCACGCGGGGCTCGCCGGCGCGCAGCAGCCCGTCGGCCGGGTCCAAGGCGATGCCGTAACGCGTGCCCTTGGCGTGCCAGTCGACGATTTCCACCAAGGTGGGAAAAGCCGCGCGCAACGCGGTCTTGTCGCGGGTTGCGGCGAAATACGCCCGCCACGCTTCGATGAACCATAACGCCGCGTCGGCGGCGTTGTATTCCGGTCGCTCGCCGGCGCCGGGAAACGCGTTCGGCAGCATGCCTCGGTCGACGAACTTAGCGAAGGTGAGCAGCACACGACGCGCCGTGTCGTAGCGGCCGGTGGCGAGCGCTAAACCGGGAAGCGCGATCATGGTGTCGCGGCCCCAGTCGCCGAACCAGGGATAGCCGGCGATCACCGACTCGCCGTCGGGCAGCTCGGGCAGCGGACGCGCAAACACGAAGCTGTCGGCCGCGAGCACCAACTGATCGACCCAGGAGGGCGCTTCGATCAGCTCGGTCGCCTGCACCTTGGCGCGGCGCAGCTGCCCGGCATCGTGCGCGCTGAAGCGCCGCATGGCCTCGGCGAAATACAAAGACGCATTGCGCTCGAGACTCGCGACGATTCCCACCCACTCGCCGGCATCGAGCTGTAGGCGCGCGCGCCCCACGCAGAGGTGGCTGTCACGCTCGGGCAAGCCGCGCTCGCGCTCGGCCGCCAGATCGAAATTCTCATACCAGGCATGATCGGTCTCGATTCCGCCGCCGCGCACCTTGAGGTACAAAGAGAACCAATTCGGGTGCGACACGCACAGCTCGCTGTGCTGCGATTCGATCACGGGATTGAAGTCCCAGGGTTGGGCGTTGACATGATGATCGCGCGCATTGACGAGCAAGGTGATCTCCAAGGCCAGCGCGCGCTCTCGGGCCAATGTGCCGGGCAGCAACTGAAACGCGACATAGGTCGTGTTGGCGCCGGGCTCCATCCACACGCGCTTCTCGATCAGCGCATCCCCGATGGCATAGCGCCACACCGGCATGCGGCCCTCGAGGCGAAACGATTCGAGGTGCACGTGTCCGGCTGGCGCGATCACCCCGCCGCCCCAGCGATTGCTGAACAAGGGGTGGCGTTCGCTGCCGTCGATCAGAGTGGCGTCGGCCTTGGCGAACACCAAATGCCGTCCGAGCGGCGGAACCACGGGAGCGATCAAGAGGCCATGGTAACGACGCGTCAAGGTGTCGGCGATGGTGCCGGCGGCATAACCGCCCAAGCCGTTGGCGAGCCACCACTCGCGCCGCTCGGCCTGGGCCAGGTTGCCGCAAACTTCACGCCCGAACCGGATCGCCTCGGGTAGCTTCACGTTCATTCGTTCTCCCCTCCCCCTGGATCAAGCCGCTCGCCACGCGCAACGACCAGGCGTAAATTGTGAGCGCCGGATTGACCCGGCTGGAGCGCGGCAGCGCGCTGCCGTCCACTACGTACAAGTTGTCCATGCCGTGCACGCGGCCGCCTGCATCGACCACCGAGGTGCGCGGGTCATTGCCCGCCACCAAGGTGCCACAGGCGTGGGCAGTACCGGTGAGCGGAATCGCCTTGGTAAGGCCCACATAACCTATCGCCAGCAACTGCCGCTGCAGCAGATGCACGAAGCGCGCATGCTCGGCCGCCCCCGCAGGAATGCGCATGGGGTCATAGTCGATCTGCGGCAGCTTGGAAGCGCCGGCGCGCGCCAGCACGCGATTGTCGCGATGCGAGCCGTCCTCGGTCTGCAGAAAGAATCCATACACGCGCTTGCCGAGCTGGTCGGCGAGCCAGCGCGGCACGTAGCGCGGCAACTCGGGCGCGAGCAGCTCGCCGTCCATCCAACCGAGCGGCTGCACGCTGCAATGCGGTAGATCGTCGTGCACCAACAGCGCCGTCTTGCGCAGCACGTCGGTCTGCTCTCGATGGGAGAGCATGAGCATCGCCGTCAACAAGTGGTACTTGTAGTTGCGGCCGACGTTGTCGTAGGCCGCCAGTGAAGACGCCAGGCCGGTCGTCTCCATGTAGCTTTGCAACAGGCGCGGGCTGTGCAGCGCGCCGGCGGCGAGCAATACCGTGTCGCCGGAGTAGCGCGTACCGTCCCCGCACTCCACCCCCGCCACGCGCACCGCCGACTGGGGCGCCGCAACCAGCGCGGAGACCCGCTTGCCGGTGAGCACGTGCAGGTTCGGGCTTTGCCGCACGCGGTTGAGCATGCAGGTCTCGCCGTCGGACTTCAATCCGCGCGGCGAAGCGAAAGCGTCGAAGTGCTTCGCCTCGTCGGGATAAGAGAGGATATCGGGCGACAGGCCGACCGGCAGCGGCTGCCTGTGCCAGCGCGGGTCGCGGCGTTTGAGCGCGCCGGCGATGCGCTGGAAATCGGGCTCCACGGCAAAGCTGCGCACGCCCAACAGGCGCTCCGCCTCGTCGTAGTAGGGCTCCAACTCCTCGTAGGCGATCGGCCAAGGAAGGCATTGATGGCCCGGCTCGGCCGCGAATTCCGCCGGCGAAAAGCGCAGCAGGGCGGCGCCGTACCACTTGGTCTTGCCGCCGAGGTTGGAGCGCTCTTGCGGCACGACGGTGTTGCCGTGGCGGTCAAGCCACGGATCGTCGTCGATGAACAACTTGCGCCGGGCGACCTTCTCGACGTCCAGGGTGCTGCCGTCTTTGGGGAGCGCCAAGCCCTGCTCCAACAGCAGAACGCGCTTGCCCGACTGGGTGAGCTGATACGCGGCGGCGCAACCGCCCGCCCCGGAACCGATGATGATCGCATCGTAAGTCATGATCGTGTCCTCGCAGCGCTCGCGGAAGCGGTCGATCGGCCGGCCCGCGCCTACCGTTGCACCAACAATACGGCGTGACCGTCGGGGTCTTTGACCAGCAGCCCCTTGCTGTAGTCCGCGCCGGTGACCTGTACGACTTCCGGTGAAATGAATTTGACGTTGTGCTGCTGCAAACGCGGCACCAGCGACCCCAGCTCGTCCACTTCAACGACGACGCGTGTGGCCACGATATCGTTGGGCAAGGTGCCGGTGGGCGCTGGTCGACCGCCCGAGGGGGTTAGATATTGCAGGAACTCAAGCCCCGGACCTTTGGCGCTGCTCGGCCGCAGACCCGTAATGCGCACCACTGCACCGAACGCGTTGTCCAGTTGTTCTTGCGTGGGCCCGGTGTTGACCGTGCCTCCAGCGACCTCGAGCCCGATCAAGTCGCGATAAAAAGCGATGCTGCGCTCCGTGTTGGAAATGCCGATCGCGGAATGATCGATACCCAAGAACAAGCGCCCATCGGCTCGCTGCCACTTGGGATTGCCCTTGTCGGCCGGAAACCACAACAGCTCGAGCGGATGTCCGTCGGGGTCCTTGAATTTGTACGCCTTGATTCCGGCGGCCGCCTTGTTGCTCTGCGGGATGGTCTGCGGCGCGCTCGAAATGGCGTGGACAGAAAAGCCCTCGAGGTGCGCAAACGCGCGGTCCATGTCACTCACCACCACCGCGAAGTGCTGGAACCACAAGTCATTCGAGCGCGTGTCGATCGGCGCCGGATCGCCCGCCGGGCTTAAGAACTGCTCCAGCTCGATGGTCTCTTCGCCAAGCCGCAGACGGACGCTGCGCACCCGTGCGCCGAACACGCCGTACAGATAGTCGTGGTTGCGATCGACGATCGTGCGCTCGGCTACCTTGGTAAACCCCAGCGCCCGCTCGAAGAACGCCACCGAGCGATCCATGTCCGAGACCGTCAGGACGAAGCCCTTGATCCCGCGCGCCCCGGCGAACGCCGCACTCGTAAACAACAAGGTGACGGCGAGCGCCAAACACCATGCCACCAACCGGTCCAACATCGCCTTGCTCGCTGTCATGTCTCACCTCCGATGCAGTTCGCTTTTTGGCGTTCTACTCATGACGACTGCGTTAGCCGCCCTCTCGGAAACTCGGATACAAGGTCATGCCGCCGTCAACGTATAAGGTTGCACCGGTGACGTAGTCGGAATGATCGGAAGCCAGCCACACCGCCGCGCGCGCGATGTCGTGCGTCTCGCCGACGCGGAAATACGGGATCTTGGTGAGCAGCGCGGCCTCCGCTTGCGGGGTGTCCCACGCTGACGCGTTGATCGGCGTCTTGATGGCGCCTGGCGAGATCGAGTTGACGCGGATCTTGTGCGGCGCTAGCTCTTGCGCCATCGTCTTCATGAGCATCATGACCCCACCCTTACTCGCCGCGTAGTTGGCATGGCCGGCCCAAGGGATCACGTCGTGCACGGATGAAATGCACACGATCTTGCCCGCCGCGCGAGACAACTCCGGCACCACACCACGGCGCAGGAACTCGCGCACCGCCTCGCGCGCGCACAAGAACTGACCGGTCAGATTCACGTTGATGACGGTGTTCCATTGCTCAAGCGACATGTCGTGAAAGGCCGCGTCCTGCTGCAGTCCCGCGTTGTTGACGAGGATATCGATGCTGCCGAACTGCTCGCAGGCGGCGCGAAACATCGCCTGCACTTCGTACTCGCTGGCGACGTCGGCTTTGAGCGCGATCGCCTTGCCGCCGACTCGGCGTATGTCGGCGACTACCGCCTGCGCGCGATCTTCGCCGCGCACGTAGTTGACGACCACCGTCGCGCCCGCTTCGGCCAAGCCGCGCGCGATGCCCTCGCCGATGCCCGAGTTCGCGCCGGTCACCAGCGCCCGTTGGCCTTCCAGGCTGTGCTCGCGCACGTTAAGTGGTTTCATGTTCGTCTAGTTCCAGAACTTCTTGCGTAACCAGTGATCGATCGACAGCTTGCCCGGGCCGTGCAGCAAAGTCATGAGCAGCATCAAGCCCCAATACTGATGATCCTTCAGGCCGACTTCGCTCAGATCCGGATAGGACACCACGGCGATGATGTTGAACACGAACAGCACCAAGGCCGTGAAGCGACCGCCTAGCCCCAACACCAAGAACACGGGGCCGATCAACTCTACACCAGTACCCAGATAGGCCGCGATATTCGGCGGCAGTAACGGCACGTTGTACTCGCTCTCGAACAGCGCCAAGGTCGCCGACCAACTCTGAATCTTGACCAAGCCCGACTGAAAGAACACGCAACCCACCCACAGGCGGATCGCAAAATCCAACACCGGGGTGAGCCAGTCGGCTGCCTTGAACAGACTCCTCGCCAGCTCGGCCACGCCGCGCATGCGGGCACTGCCGCCGACGGTCTGCATCGTCATCTCCATGGGTTTCTCCTGATTCATCTGCCGGACGCGGCGCTCACCGCGTGGCCCGTGTTGGGGCTCCGCCGGTGAGCGCCTTCGGGTCGGGATTAGCCTTTGGCGCCGCCTGGCTTCGCGTGCGGCGAAGTGGTGACCTTGCCGCCGGCGATCTTCTCGCACGTGCCCTTGGGCACGAAGATCCACGCCTCGTCGTCGCGGTCGGCTCTTGCCGTTCCCGCGCACGAGCCTTTGCTGGTGCCGCAGTCGTTCTTGCCGGCCTTTGCCACACCGGCGCACTTCTCTTGGTCGGCCTTGTCGGCGGCCACCGCCGCTCCACCGGCGACGCCGAGGGCGAGCAACGTGGCAACGGCGGAACGCATGATTCGGTCGGATGCTTTCATGGTCTTTCCTTTCATCGAGTGGGTTGAACAAACCTGCATTACGTTGTCGTTCTGAGACGGCAGTGTCACAACTCGGGGTCACTTGCCGCACACGCAAAGATAAAATTTCCGTCACACGCAGCGTTACGCCGCATTCAGTCCCAGGACTCGAGCGCGACCGCGTCGTACTGTGGC
>CAZILI010000233.1:0-6599 GCA_964539965.1 uncultured Burkholderiales bacterium
AGCAATACGGCGCCAACAACCGCCAGTACATGATCGTGGGCCGCAACAACGGCGAATTCGGGGCCGACACGCAAACCAACGTCTGGGCCGGCACCCTGCACCAATCGCAAGGCGGTTCGAACAACACCCAAGCTATGAAGATCGGCAACCTCGAGTAAGCCGCAAGATACCGAACGCCGCGCCCCGCGAGGGGCGCTGCGCTTTCTGCGGTACCTGACGGTTTGCCCTCTCTCGCTACGCTACAATTCACTTGCGGTCATCACAGTTCGAGGAAATAAAATGAACAGACTCGCCACCGCTCTCCTCTACGCCGCCGCCTTAGTGGCGTTCGGCGCACCGCAATTCTCCGCCGCAGCCAACACCGAACCGCTGAACGTCGAAGCCGATATCCTGGCGAAGCTCGCCAAGGAGAAAGCCAAGCGTCACGGCGCGGACAGCCGCGGTGTGAATTCGTCCGGTAGCGCCGCCGCGATGAACGCTGATCAAGACGCGCCGTGCGGCAACGTTGATATCGGTAACTTCGTGTCCAACGGCCGAGGCGGCCGCGCGCCCAAGGACATCACCGTGGTCATCACCGGGGATGTAATCAACGCCAACAACAAGTGCCGCTAGACCCATGAAGATCAAGGGGGGAGGTCATATCTTCGCGCTGCTGCTCGCACTGCTGTTGGCGGGCTGCAGTGCCATGGACGCCAAGAAGGAGACGGTCGAGAAGGCCGACAAGGCCAAGCGTGCGCCCGAGTCGACGCCGTATCGCTCGATCACGAATTTCTCCGCCGCGTTGCGCTGCATGGACAATCAGTTCCTCGACTACGGCGTGCGCGACGTGTCGGTGATCGTCGAGGACATCGTCGATCAAACCAAGAAAGTGAACGCCGGCACCAAGGACATGCTGATTTCTGCCGTGTCCGACATGACCAAGCGCAGCCGCGCGATTCGCCTGGTCGCCTACGGTCAGGACTCCGGCAACTTGATCGGCTTTCTCAACCAAGCCGGACGCAAGAGCGCGTACGCGGTCATTCCGCAGTTCGGCATCAAAGGCTCGATCACGCAGCTGGACGAAAACCTGATCCGCAAGCAGACCGAGGCGGGCATCGGGCTCGATACCTATCTCAATCTCGGCACCGCGCGCAACGTTGCCGCATCCGTGCTCGGACTGGATCTCACCATGCTGTCGTCCGAAGATTTGGCGGTTCTCCCGGGCGTGACGGCGCGCAACTCGGTCATTATCTTCAAAGAGGGCAAGGGCATCGACGGCGACGCCACCATCAAGAAGTTCGGCGTCAACTACAGCATGAGTTTGTCGAAATCCGAGGGGCAGAGCCAAGCGCTGCGCAACCTGGTGGAACTCGCCTCGATCGAGCTGTTCGGCAAGCTGACCAAGACACCGTACTGGAAGTGTTTGGGCCAAGACTCCAACAGCGATGTGATCAAAGACGAAATCTCGGATTGGTATTCCTCGATGTACGCCAATCCGGCCGAACTGGTGGGCTACTTTCAACAGCAGATGCGCGCGCGCGGCTTCTATAAGGGCGCGATCGACGGCACGCCGAATGCCGAGCTGAAAGACGCGGTGGCCAAGTACCGCCCGACTATCGGCATGAGCGCCGAGCCGAAGCTCAACTTGGAGTTCTTTACCAACTACCTGAACGCGCAGCACGCCCGCCCCGCGGTGATGGCCGCGGCGCCGAGCGCACCCCGTCCCGCCGAGCCTTCCGCGCCGCCCGCCCCGGCGGCGGCCCCTGCGCCCGCTCCCGCGGCGGCGCCTGCCGCACCCGCCAGTGCGCCGACTGCACCGGCGCCCGCGACGCCTAAGGCCGGCGCGGAGCAGGCCCCCAAGCAAGCGGCGGCCGCTCCGAGCGCGACTGAGCGCGGCGCCTTGCCTTCGTCGTCGCAAATCAAGCCGACCGGCAAGGCGCTCAAATTGCAGGTGAGCGCCGGAGCCGCCGGCCGCAAGTTCAAGCCCGGCGAGGCGCTCAAGCTCACCGTCGCGCCGAGTCTGGACGCGCACGTCTACTGTTACATCCAAGACGAGAGCCGCAAGATCGTGCGTTTCTACCCGAATCGCTTCCAGCGCGACTCGCTGGTGACGGCCGCGACGCCGCTGCAATTGCCGGGCAACATGCGCTTTCAGCTGGTCGCCAACGACAAGGGCGTGAAAGAGACCGTGGCCTGCTTCGGTGCAGCGCGCGATGTCGCGGCCGAGTTGCCGAGTGCGGTCGTCGGTACCGATTTCGAAGAGCTGCCGGTCGCGTCGGTCGAACAAGTGCGCGACGCATTCCAAAAGGCCGCCGGCGACGCCCTCGGCGAAGGATATCTCTATGTGGAAACCGACTAAGTTTTCGCTTGTCCCGCTCGGCGTGGCTGCACTTTGCTTGGTGGCGAGCGCGCTCTTGTTTGCCGGTGCGACGCGATCGGATGCGCCGCCGACCGTTGTGCGCGCCGGGCCGCAAGAGAGCGAAGGCTATCAGGTTCGCTGCTGGCAATACGGCCAACTCCTGTTCGAGGAAAACAACCTCGACGTGTCGGATGCGACCATCCGCCGGTCCTTCAGTTTTCAACGCAGCCGCGGCACCGCCTCTCCGGTGTATTTGTTCGAAACGCGCAACGCGACTTGCCTCGCCAAGCCGAGCGAGATCGAACACAAGCAGCCGTAGCTCACCACATTGATGCGCACCGGATTCGCGCCTCTGTGCGCGGCCTATTACTTTCGATTCGGCTTCTCTCTTTTGGGTTAGGTCGTCCGACGAATTGTTTCGCCCCGCGTTGCGGCGTAATGTTCGCGCCGGTTCGACGCGAAGCACACAAGAAATCGCGCAAACCTTCCCACGACAAACAAACACGGAGATAGCCACCATGAATCGTTTTGCCAAGCTCGCCATCGCAGGGGCCCTTCAAGTCAGCGCGCTCGCCGCTTTTGCCGCGCCGCCGATCAGCATCCTCGGCAACTGGAGCATTGTGGGCAACCAATCGATCGGGCAATTGATCATCACCGCGCAGGGCGCGGCGGGCACCTGCCGCGCGATCGCCGGCACGGCGTTCGCCAATCCGATGCAAGGCATTTACTGCCCGGCGACCGGCCGTATTCAGTTCTTGCGCAAGAACGCCGCCAACAACGACACGTATCAGGTCTACACCGGCAACGTAGGCGACGCCGTCGCCGGGCTGCCCATGCGCATGGCAGGCACCTTCACCTCGCAAAGCGCAGCCTTGGGCGGCCCGCTGGGCGAATACAATTTCTTCGCCAACAAGTAAGCCAAACATTCGACTGTTCGCGGCGGCTCTCGGGCGAGGGTCGCCGCGCGAGTCCGCCTGATTGACCCGATCGCGGATGAGATGATCGATCCCGATGAATTGACTTTGCGGCCGTCGGCATATTCGGCCCAATGGGAGCGCGCGCTGCATGAGGGCGACGATGCGCTGCTCGACGAGCTTGTGGCGAAGGAATCGCCTGGCACCGCGTTGCTCATGCTCGAAAGCTACGTCAACGGCGCCTACCGCGGCAGTCAGCATCCGTTGGCGAGTCCGCTGCCGGAGATACGATCGCAAGCGCAGCGCGTGCTGCCTTATATCGAGGGCATCCGTGACCGGGTCGGTTGGTCGATGCGTGATTTCGATCTGGCTCTACTCGGATTCGTGCGCCGCTCGAGCACGCTGTCGCCGGTATTGGGGGCGGGCGTGTCCAAGGGCGCGGGCGCGCCGACCTGGCCCGAACTGGTGCGGCTCATGCTCGAGGAGACGCTCGATCGCGGTCTGGAGCTAACCGAATCGGTACCGGCCGCCGACAATCCACCGGAGCCGCCGATCGCGTTCCAGCCCGACGGCACGGTGCGCTTAGGTGGGAGCGGAACCTGGCGCTTCGAGCAACGGGTGAAAGAAGTCAAGCGCTACAGCGCGGACCAGAGTTCTGTCGCCCGCAATCTACTCGAAGAAGTGCGCAAGCGCGGTGCAGCGACCGACGTGGAAACCCTGATGCAGGGTGCGCAGACCTGCTACGACCTGTGCGGCCAGCATTTGTTTCGCCTGCTCAGCGGCATCTTGTACGACCGCGCCAAAACGCCCAGCGGGACGCATCGAGCCATCGCCGAGTTAGCGCAGGTGCAAGCCGTGCCGCCGCGCGGGCCGGGACCGTTTCCGGGATGGGATGCCATCATCAGCTATAACATCGACGCGCTCATGAACGAGGCGCTCGCCGAGCACGCTATTCCGCACGCCGCTTGGGCGATGAAGGGCGATAAGCTGCGTGGCGACCCGGATAAGCTTGCGCAGAACAGCGCCTGGCATCAGCCGGTGTTCTATCTGCACGGCTACACGCCGCGCCGCCTGTTCTTGATCTCCGAGGTGCGGTTTGTGTTTTCGACCTCGCAGTATCTCGCCACCTACGAGGGCCCACCCTCGCAAATCTTGAAGCGGGTGTACGAGACCTACCTCGCCAATCCGGTGCATATCGCGCTGTACATCGGCTGTTCGTTCGCCGACGAGGCGATGAACAACTTGCTGCGTCGCGCTTTCGCGCAGTACCCGGGGCGCTACCACTATGCGCTGCTACAGTGGCCTCGTTCACGGCAAGGCCGTGAGCCGAGCGCGGAGGAGATCGCGAAGGAGTCGAAACGCTATCTCGAATTCGGTGTTCGCCCGATTTGGTTCGACGATTTCGGCGAGCTTCCCGACTTGATCCGACGTCTGAAGTAAGCGGTGCTATTCCCGGTAGCTCGGATCCATGCGATCGAGCTTGCGCAGCAGCGCGGGCCATTCCATGAGGCCGTACGGCCGGCGCGTCTGCGGCTGATAATTGAGATAAGTCGCTTCGAGCACTTGCGCGGGAACCGATCGCAATTTGGCGCCCGTCGCCATGGCTGCAAGCTGCGAGCGCGCCGTCAGCTCGAGGCGATGCATCCAGTTGAACGCTTCGCCGATGGTCTTGCCGACCGTGAGCAGCCCGTGGTTGCGCAAGATCAGCGCCTCCGCCTGACCCAAGTCGCGCAGCAAGGACGCTTCCTCTTTTTGGTCGAGCACCACACCTTGATAGTCGTGGTAGCCGATCTTCAAGAATCGCATCGCGGTCTGCGTGATCGGCAGCACGCCGCAGTCGAGCGCCGATAACGCCATGCCGGCCCAGGTGTGCGTGTGAATCACACAGGTGACGTCGGGACGCGCGCGATGAATGGCGCCGTGGATCACGTAGCCCGCCCGGTTGATGCCGTAGTCGAGTTCGCCGAAGTCGGGTTTGTTCAGAATATTTCCGTCCAGGTCGATCTTGATAAGGCTGGAGGCGGTGATCTCCTCGTAGAGCATGCCGTAGGCGTTGATGAGGAACGCGTTCTCCTCGCCCGGCACCGCCGCCGAAATGTGATTGGCCATCATGTCCGACATGCCGTAGTGCTCGACCAGTCGATAGCACGCGGCGAGGTCGACCCGCGCCTGCCATTCCGCGGCCGACACTTGATCTTTCATCGAGCCCAATGTGAGGCGTCCCGGGGTGGTCATCGCGGCATCTCCGTGTGAGTAGTCGGCGGAACCTTCCGCCGCCGCTGCGGTTGAAGTCCCCGGCCCACATGATAAGCCTAACCGCTTTCGGCTTTTCTCGTCAGCGCCTAATACTCCCCAGGGGTATATGACACAACGCCTTATCCACAGAGGGCTATATGGCATATACCTGCCATAGTATCAATAGATGGGACTTTCTCGCCGCCAGTCGAGAAAAGTTTGAACCGGTATCGAGCCTGCCACGACTCATCTCACAGATGACGCAGTCAACAAGGAGATAACGGACATGAACGCCAACCTGATTTCTGCCCGTACCGAACTGGATGTCGACAACGGCCTGCGCCTGTGGCAACTGCTCGAGTGCGATGAAGACGACCTGGAGCTTTCGCTCGAAGAATCCGCCGCCGACGGCGACTGCGACGAGTTGTTCTGGAGCTGACCGATTTTTCTTCCTCCGTGCTACCTCCCCCTTGACCCGGCTTTGCGCCGGGTTCTTTTTTTGTGGAGCGCGCGGCGGAACCAAGGTGGCCTGAGCCGGGTCGATCGTGAGTCGGCCGCTTTCTTTCGCATCATGTTACGAATCGAGGTGAGCATGAAATCAACGCAACGTCTCTTCTGCGCCGCGGTCCTGGCCTTGGCGCTGCCTTGCGCATACGCTGCCGACGGCACCGAAAAACAGTCTCGCGAAGTACCGCCGTTCGATCGAGTCGTCGTGCGTGGGGTGGGAGAGCTTATCGTCACCCAGGCAAATCAAGCCTCGCTGGTCGTCGAGGCCGAGCCCGACCTGCTGTCCAAGATCACCACCGAGGTTAAGGACGGCACTCTGTACTTCGGCTTCAATGTCGCGCAGTTCTCGACCCGCTTCCCGATCCGCTATCACTTGAGCGTCACGAGCTTGCGCGCGATCGAGTTGAGTGGCAGCACGGTCTTGTCGGCCTCCTCGCTGGAACTGCCGCAATTGGAAATCGAGCTTGCCGGCAGCGGGCGAGCGAGCATCGGCTCCCTCACGGTCGAGGACTTGACCACCCGGCTGCGCGGCGCCGGGCGCGTCAGCATAGGCGCGGGGCGCGCGGAACGCCAAGTGATCCAGGTCGACGGCGCGGGAAGCTATG
>CAZILI010000234.1:0-6588 GCA_964539965.1 uncultured Burkholderiales bacterium
GTCTTCGTGACCTATGGCGTCGGCCACACGGTCGCAGAAAAAATCCAGCCGCGCTGCGAGCCCGTTCAGCTCGGCGCGCGATTGGCGAATCGGCTTGCCCATTTCCTGGGTCAAGGTGCGCGCCAAGCGCTCCAGAGCGCCCTGCACCAGCCCCTTGAAGCGCTGCACCGACTGAACGCGTGTCTTGAGGGGCGTGTTGGCCCAATCCTTCTGCGCCGCCCGAGCCGCGGCATATTTCTGCGCAATCGAATCGGGTGTGTCTTCCTCCAACTCCTTCACGACGGAATTGTCGGCCGGATTCAGGATGCGCAGCATAGGCTCCTTTCGAGGAGAAGTTCTTTCGGCTGGGGTGTCGATTGTGGCCGCGAACGGCCGCCGACCACCGGCCCGGGAGGCAAAGAAACTTGAGCGAAAACAGCAGGTTCTAAAGTTCCAGCCATATCGCTAGGCGAGCCCGGCGCGCTGCCTCGCGCCGAGGCAAAAGTCGAAGTCTATGGTCAGTTCACGCCTAGCCGCAAGCCTTGCGCTTGCAAAAAGCCCCGCCCGGCGGGGGAAAAGCTACAACGCGGTAGAAAAAATGGCCTGAAAGTCGTCCCGGCGGCAAGGGCGGGGATTGGTTTGGTGACAGATGTCGGCGAGCGCGATATCGACCAGGCGCGACAGGTGTTGCGGGCCGACACCGAGCGCGCCGAGTTTGGCGGGAATGCCTATTGCCTGCTTCAAGCGAACCAGCCAGTCGATGAACGCCTCGGCGCTCGCTGAATCGGTCGCCCGCTCGACGCCGACCGCTCGCGCCAACATGCGGAACTTGGCGGGCGCTGCCGGCCGGTTGAAGCGCATGACGTGGTCGATCATGACGCCATTGGCGAGCCCGTGATGCGTGTCGAGCACGGTACCGAGGGCGTGGGCACAAGAATGGGTCGCGCCCAAATCCTTCTGAAAGGCGATCGCCCCCATCATCGAAGCCATCATCATGTCGGAGCGGGCGGCGAGATTGGCGGGCTCACTCACCGCGGTTTCCAACGCCTTGGCGGCAATGCGCACGCCTTCCAGCGCGATGCCGTCGCACAGGGGATGGTAGGCGGGGGAGAGATAGGACTCGACGTTGTGGGTGAGCGCGTCCATGCCGGTCGCCGCGGTGACAGCGGCGGGCAGGCCCAAGGTCAGCTCGGGGTCAGCGAATACCGCTCTTGCCAGGATCTTGGGCGAGAAAATGATGCGCTTTACGTGCGTTGCCTCTTCCGAGATCACGCTGGAGCGGCCCACTTCGCTGCCGGTGCCCGACGTGGTGGGCAGCGCGATGAGGTACGGCAGCTCACGCTCGATCGGGCGCGCTTGCGGGTGATCCCAGGCGTATTCGAGCACCTCTCCCGGATGGGTGGCCATGACGCCCACCACCTTGGCGACATCGAGCGCGGCACCGCCCCCCAAACCGATCACGGCGTCGGCGCCATGCGCGCGAAAGGCCGCCGCGCCGGCGGCGACTTGGCTGGCGGTCGGATTGCCAAACACGCCGGCGAATACTTCGACCGCAAGCCCCGTCAGGCCGTCCCTAAACTCGGCCAACAGGGGCAGCGCGGCGATCCCCTTGTCGGTAACGATCAGCGGGCGAGCGATGCGCTGCGCCCTCAGGTGCGCGGCGACCTCGTGGCGCGCCCCGGGGCCGAAGTGGATAGCGGTCGGAAAAGAAAAGTGCGAGATCGTCATGTCGTGCGTTCGGCGGGCTAGGGAACCTCTGATCTATTCCCACATGGCCGCGACGGTGCTTTTGCGCGATGCATGGCAAGGCGCGAGGCGCAGGGCATATTGAACATCTGGCCAAGCCTCGCAACACGGCCAGGCGCGCGCAGGGCGGAGCAGGACTCCATCGGCTTGCCGATGGATGCGACCCGGCAGCGGGCCAGAGGGCGCGGCTACATCGCGCGCGCTGTGCGCTTTCGCGGTCGCATCCCCAGCCAAGCTGGGGCGGCCCCAGCTCCACGCTGCAGCGCCCCGCCTAGCGGGCGGGCACTTGGGGATGCGAACGCGGCTCATGCAGGAATAGATCAGAGGTTCCCTATATGATCTCGAAGTAGCGCTTGAACTCCCAGTCCGTCACCGCGTCCTGGAACTGACGCCACTCCCACATGCGCGTATCGACGAAGTGCTCGACGAACGGCGCGCCGAACAGTTCGCGCGCGATCTTGGAGTCCGCCATTTTTTCGCTCGCGTTGAGAAGATTGCGCGGCAGCCGCTCGGCCGGACTCAAGTAGGCGCTGCCCTGCACCGGCGCCGTGTCGAGCTTCAACTTGCGTTCGATGCCGTACAGGCCGCTGGCGACCGCCGCCGCCAGCGCCAGATAGGCGTTGATGTCCGAACCCGAGATGCGCGTCTCCAAACGGGTCGACTTGGGCGAGCCCGCGATCACGCGTAGCGAAGCGGTACGGTTGTCCACGCCCCAGGTCGGCTTGGTGGGGGCCCAGTAGCCGTCCACCAGGCGCTTGTAGCTATTCACTGTGGGCGCGAACATCGGCAAGATTTCGGGCAAGCAGCGCAATTGGCCGGCGAGATACATCTTGAACGTTTCGCTCATCTTGTACTTGGCGCGCTCGTCGTGGAACAGATTCTTGCCGCTCGCATCCTGCAAGCTCTGATGCAGGTGACCGCTGCAGCCCGGTAGGCTCGTGTTCCACTTCGCCATGAAGCTCGGCATGATGCCGAAGCGATGGCCGATCTCCTTGACAGCGGTTTTGAACAGCACGGCGCGGTCACCGGCCTCCAGCGCGTCGGCGTACAAGATCGCCGCCTCGTACACGCCCGGACCGGTTTCGGTGTGCAGCCCCTCGAGCGGCACGCCGAACTCGGCGAGCTCCTCCATGAGCGCCTTGAAGTAGGCCTGCCGCTGCCCGGCGCGCACCACCGAATAGCCGAACATGCCGGGGGAGATGGGCTGCGGCGAGAGATAGTTCTTCTGCGCCAAGCTGTCCGGCGTTTCGCTGAAGTTGAACCACTCGTACTCCACGCCGGCGATGGGATTCATCCCCATCTCTCTCGCGCGCGCGATGATCTTCTTCAGCAATTGGCGCGGACAAACCGGCAGCGGCTTGCCGTCTTCGGTCTCGAAGTCGCACAAGAAGAACGGCACGCCGTCGTCCCAGGGCACGCGCCGCAGGGTGGCCAGATCGACGCGTGTTTGCGCGTCCGGATAGCCGGTCTGCCAGCCGGTGTACTTGCAGTTGTCGTACAGGCTGTCGGAGGAGTCCCAGCCGAACACGACGTTACAAAAGCCGAAGCCGCCCTGTGCGGCGGACAGGAATTTGTCCTTGTGCACGAACTTGCCGCGCAACACGCCGTCGATGTCGGCGGCGGCGAGCTTGATGCGCTTGGCGCTCGACTTGCGGATCTGCTCGACGACGTCGGTAGGGGATGATCGTTTGGCCACGCCGGTCACTCCGCTTTGCTGCGCTACACCGAGGTGAACGTGTTGTCGACGAAGAGCTGCGCGCCGTTCACGAAGCTCGCCTCCTCGCTGGCGAGAAACAAGGCAGCGCGCGCGACCTCTTCGGGTTCGCACATGCGGCCCTGCTGCGCCTTGATCGCGGCCTCGGAAGCGTCTACGCCGAGTGCCGACAGCTCTTTCACTTCGCGCAGTCCGTGCGCGGTGCGGATGAAGCCGGGGCACACGGCGTTGCAGCGAATGCCGCGGTCGCGGTATTCCACCGCGATGGCGCGGGCGAACTGATGCACCGCGCCCTTGGTGACGTCGTACAGCACTTCCATAGGGGTGGCCGCCACCGCCGAGATCGACGACGTGCACACGATGGCGCCGCCGCCCGCCGCCAGCATGCCGGGCAGTACGGCCTTGGTCATCAGGAACATGCTCTTCACGTTGACCGCCATGAGCCAGTCCCATTCTTGCTCGGTGGTGTCCAAGAAGGGTTTGATGACGATGGTGCCGGCGTGGTTGAACAGCACGGTGATCGGCCCGAGCTGATCGCTCGCGGCCTTGACCGCCGCGTTGACTTGGTCGGCGCGCGAGACATCGGCGGCGGCGAACATGGCGCGCCCGCCTGCCGCCTCGATCTGTCTCACCAAGGCGCTGCCGTCTTGCTGGTCGACGATGGCCACGCGCGCGCCTTGTTGCGCGAACAAGATCGCCGCGGCGGCGCCGCAACCGCCCGCGCCGCCCGAGATGAGCGCCACCTTGCCCGCTAGCCGTTGCCCCATCTCACCCGCTCATTTCACGTGCACGACTTCGCCGACCGCCTTCTCGGCTTCTTCGATCTGCGTCAGACGCTGCTGGATCATCACGCCCTGCGGCGGGCCCTGGAAGCGCCCCTTGATGACGGCGAACCACAGCACCGCCATCAAGACCAGAAATGCGATCGTGATCCATAGCGCCTTGTCGTTGGGCGGCTGCACGCCGATGAAGAACATCAGCACCATCGACAGCAAGCACAGCACGCAGACGAGGCGGTATTTCGAGCCCATGTCCCACGGGCCCATCTGCGTCCAGGTAGTGCCGTACGCGCGCATGGCGAAGAAAATCGGCACCGAAAACGACAAGAACAAGAAGATCACCGTCACCGCCACGATGGTCGTGTACACCGGCGTGTACAAGGTGAACAGCCAAGCGAGCACGGCGCTGGTCCAAATCGCCGCGACCGGCGTGCGATAGGTCGGACTCACCCGCTTGAGCACGTGCGAGAACGGCATGCCGCCGTCGCGTGAAAACGCGAAGATCATGCGCGAGGCCGAAGTCACCGTCGCCAAGCCGCACAGGTACTGCGCGACGAAGATCACCAGATACAAGAACATCTTCAGCCCTTGCGGCAAGGTCTGATCGGAAGTCCAAAACCACCCGTTCCAGCCCTGCTTGGCGGCGTCTTCCATGTTCGGAATGGCGAGCACGAAGCCGATCAGAAACAGCCAGCCGAACAGCGCCGACCAAATCACCGAGCTCACCATGCCCTTCGGCACAGAGCGCGAGGCGTCGACCGTCTCTTCCGAAGTATGGGCCGAGGCGTCGTAGCCGGTGATGGTGTAGATCGGCAGCAACAAGCCGAGCAGGAAAACGAAAAAGACGCTCTCGCTGTGGGGCCAAATCTCGCCGTCTTTGGGCAGACCGCTGTAGTTGGTGAAGGTCCATAAGCGCGAGAAATCCCAACCCTTGGCATACGCCATGAACGCGAGAAAGATGGCGATCGCGCCGAAAAAGATCAGGTAGCCGCTGAAGTCGGTCAGCTTGGTGGTCAGGCGTATCCCCAGATGATTAATGAGCGCCTGGGAGCCGGTGATGATCGCCATGAAGACCACCTGGTTGGTGAGATTCGCTTCGATGCCGAGCATGGGCGCGAAGGCGCCGGCGAAGAACGTCCAGGTGCCGACATTGATCGCGCCCAGCACCGTGACGAGCCCGATCAAATTCAGCCAAGCCGTCACCCATCCCCAGCCGACGCCGCCCAAGATGGAGCCCCAGTGGTACAAGCCGCCCGCGGTGGGGTAGGCGGACGAGATCTGCGCCAAACCAAGCGCGAAGATGAACGAAATCGCGCAGCCGATCGGCCACCCGATGCCGATACCGCCGCCGCCGGTGCCGCTGATCGCTTGCGCGACCGAGTTGATGCCGCCGGAGAGTATGCAAATGATGGAAAACGAAATTGCGAAGTTCGAGAAGAGGCGCATGCGGCGCGCCAACTCTTGCGCGTAGCCCATGCTGTGCAACTTCTTGATGTCTTCGGCGATGATGTTCTGCTCGTCGTGTGCGGCCATGTTGCCTCCTTGTGATTCGTGTCCTCGAGAGTCATCTAGCCTTTCTTGTGTCGCCACTGCGGCCCGCCCTGATACAGGCCCGCTCCGATCATAAAGAGGTCTGTGGCGCGAGTCAAAGCCGCGCCGCTAGCCGAGGAAGGGAAACGCCACCTTGAGCTCGCCGCCGCTCATGCGTTGCGCCAATGCCTTGGCCGAGCCGCACGCCAATGTCCAGCCGAGCGTGCCGTGGCCCGTGTTCAGGAACA
This sequence comes from uncultured Burkholderiales bacterium, assembly GCA_964539965.1. GTDB lineage: Bacteria > Pseudomonadota > Gammaproteobacteria > Burkholderiales > JALYOK01 > CAZILI01. The sequence goes on from CAZILI010000234.1 coordinate 5,997, forward strand.
AGTTGTCGTAGCGAGTCGCGCCGATCAAGGGCACGTTGCTCGGTGTGGCCGGACGCAGCCCTGCCCATAGCTGCGCGGCCGAGCGCTCACCGGCATTGGGAAACAACTCGAACACGCGGCGCAGAATCGCTTCGCAGCGCACGTGGTTCAAGTCGAGCGCGTAGCCGTTCAGCTCGGCCGTGCCGGCCACGCGCAGCCGATCGCCGAGACGGGAGAACACAAGCTTGTGCGCTTCGTCGGTCAAACTCGTCTGCGGGGCCTGATGCGCGGGCCCGACCGCAAGCGTGACCGAATAGCCCTTGGCCGGATAGACGGGTATCTTGATGCCGACATCACGCAGCAACCCCGTGCTGCCACATCCCAGCGCGACCACGAACGCGTCGGCCTGCAGATCGACCTCATGGGCGGAGCGTAGCCGCACGGTGACGCTCGTGATGCGCGTCCCTGCGCGGCGTAGCCGCAGCACGAGCGCGTCATACTCGAAGGCGACGCCGCTCGCGGCGCACAGGGCCGCGAGCTGCTGCGTGAACTTGTGCGCGTCGCCCGACACGTCGTCGGGCGAATACACCCCGCCGGCAAGCGGCGTCCGCGA
>CAZILI010000235.1:0-5071 GCA_964539965.1 uncultured Burkholderiales bacterium
GCAGAAGTGTTCACCCGTGCCTACATTCTTGCTTGGCTGTGCGCCAGCGCGTTGCTGCTCGGTGTGGCGAGCGGCGCCGTCTACGCACAGCAAGCGAACGAACGCGCCGCGCCCAAGTGCGCCGAGGGCGAAGAGTTGGACGACGACGATTTGTGCTACCCCAAGTGCAAAGACAAGTACAAAGGCGAAGGGCCGGTGTGCAAAGAGATCTGCGGGCCCAACACGCAAGACCACGATACCCATTGCCTGAGTGGTCCGGCAGTGTTTCGCAAGAAGAAGTACGATCGCGGACCCGGCCACCCGCCGGGCTAATTTCCCGCGATAGCCGGGAGTATATCCCTACGAGCCTTGTGTAGAAAAGGCTCTAAAGGCGTAACCCTGGGGTGTACGGGGTATTCAGAGGTTCCCTAGTCGCCTTCGCCCCGCTTGCCGACGTGACGGCTGAGCCAACGGCCGATCGGCCGCCATTGATCCAAGTCCTGCCCGGTACGCGAGGGCGGCATATCGAAGATGCTGGTGCCGTCGCGCGCGCAGTGCACGTATAGCTGCGTGTCGCGCAGGTAGCTCAGCACCGGCAAATCGAACGACTGCAAGAAGGTGTCGAGTTCATTGGCGGCCAATGTGCGCGGATCGACCCGGTTGCCCACCACCGCCACCTGGCTTTCGCCTTTGCGCACCGGTTTCTGCTGCAGCAAGGTGCTGAGGAAGTCGAAGGTCGCATCCATGTCGAATGCCGAAGGCGCCACCGGCACGACGACCAACTCGGACTTGCGCACCAGGTCGGCGAGTTTGTCGCCGTGCAGCCCCGCCGGTGAGTCGACCACCAGCCAATGCGGATCGTAGGCCTTGATGTCGCGCTTGTCGGTCGCGCTGGTCCAGGCGCGGATGGCCGGTGCGTGTTCGGGTCGGCGCTTGAGCCAGCCGGCCGATGACTGCTGCCGATCCATGTCGGCGAGCACGACGCGAAACCCGCGCACGGCGAACAAGCCTGCCAGGTTGGTGGCAAGGGTAGTCTTGCCGCTGCCGCCCTTGGGATTCGCGACCAAAATCGAACGCATCGGCTGCTCCTGTCGCGCCGATTATAGGGCGCTTTGCCGTGCGCGCCGGTTGCGCGGCCGGCGCGGCAGACGGTAGTCTCACTTCCGTCATGCCGGAACTACCCGATGTTCTCGTCTATGTCGAAAGCCTGGCGCGCGCGAGCGTCGGCCGAGTGCTCACCGAGATCCGCCTAGAGAGCCCTTTCGTGTTGCGCACGGTCGAGCCCGCGCTCGCCGCGACACACGGCAAGCGCGTGGCGGCCGTGCACCGGCTCGGCAAGCGCGTGGTTATCGAGTTGGAAGACGAGCTCTTCTTGGTGCTGCATCTGATGATCGCCGGCCGACTGCATTGGTCGCCGCGCGGCGCCAAGCCCAAGCGCTACGGCAAGATCGCGCTGGCGGCGTTCGAGTTCGACAGCGGCACGCTGGTGTTTACCGAGGCGGGCTCGAAGAAGCGCGCCTCGCTGCATTTGGTGCGCGGCGCGCAGGCGTTGCGCGCCTTCGACATGGGTGGCTTGGAGCTCGAACGCAGCGATCTTGCGGCGTTCTCCGCCCGGCTGACGGCCGAGAACCACACCCTCAAGCGCGCGCTCACCGATCCGCACATTCTGAGCGGCATCGGCAACGCCTATTCGGACGAGATCTTGCATCGCGCCAAGCTGTCGCCGATCGCGCTCACGCGGCAACTCGCGCCGGCGGAGATCGAGCGCCTATTCCACGCCGCGCGCGCCGTGCTGGGCGAATGGACGCAGCGCCTGCGCGAGCAGGCCGGTGACGCCTTCCCCGAAGGCGTCACGGCGTTTCGGCCGGAAATGGCGGTGCACGGCAAGTACGGCCAGCCTTGTCCCACCTGCGGAGCGCCGGTGCAGCGCATCGTGTACGCAGAGAACGAAACCAACTACTGCGCGCGCTGCCAGACGCGCGGTGTCGTGCTCGCCGATCGCGCCCTCTCGCGCCTGTTGAAGAAAAATTGGCCGCGCTCGATCGACGGTTGAGCGTCGCAGCCGCGCTTTGCCGCCGCGTATAATGGCGCCTGACCAGAAACCCGAGCGGGAGACCGCGCATGCCATCTGTGCCCGATGCATCGCCTGCAAGCCACAGCTGTGACGTCCTCGTAATAGGCGGTGGACCCGGCGGCGCCGAGGCGGCGGCGCTGCTGGCGCAGCGCGGTTATCGCACGGTGCTGCTGGAAAAGGATCACCACCCGCGCTTTCACATCGGCGAGTCACTGCTGCCGCTCAATCTGCCCTTGTTCGAGCGCCTCGGCGTATTGGATGAAGTGCGCGGCATCGGCATGCTCAAGTACGGCGCCGAGTTCGTCTCGCCGTTGCACGAGCAATCGGTCACCTTCGAATTCTGTGACGCGCTCGACAAGTCGCATCCCATCGCCTATCAAGTGCGCCGCTCCGAACTCGATCACATCTTGATTCGAAACGCCGCCGACAAAGGCGCCGAGGTGAAAGAGGGCTGGCGTGTGAATAAGGTGGAGTTTCTGCCCGGTGGCGGCGCCCTGGTCACCGCCCAGCACGAAGAGGGCGATTCGGCGCAATGGCGGGCGCGCTTTGTCGCCGACGCTTCCGGGCGCGACACCTTTCTGGCGAATCAGTTCGGCAGCAAGCAGAAGAACCGCAAGCACAACAGCGCCGCCATCTTCGGCCATTTCACCGGCGCGCAGCGCCTACCGGGCAAAGCCGAAGGGAACATCTCAATCTACTGGTTCGACCACGGCTGGTTTTGGTTTATCCCGCTGCACGACGGCGCCACCAGCGTTGGTGCGGTGTGCTGGCCGTACTACATGAAGACGCGCAAGGTGAGCCCGACAGAATTCTTGCTGCAAACCATTGCGCTGTGTCCGCGCTTGGCGGAGCGCTTGCGGGAAGCCAAGCTGACCGGCCCGGCGACGGCGACCGGCAACTATTCCTACCGCTGCGACCGCATGACGGGCGCAAGCCACATCATGCTCGGCGACGCGTTCGCTTTCATCGACCCGATTTTCTCCTCCGGCGTCTACTTGGCGATGAACAGCGCCTTCATGGGGGTGGAGGTCATCGACACCTGCCTGCGCCAACCGGCCAAGGCCAGGCAAGCACTCAAGGCGTTCGATCGCACCATCAGCAACGGCCTGGACACCTTCTCTTGGTTCATTTATCGCGCGACCTATCCGAGTTTCCGTGAGATGTTCATGGCGCCGCGCAACATGTTTCGTATCAAGGAAGCGATGCTGTCCTTGCTGGCGGGCGACATTTTCCGCGACACTCCCGTTCGAGCGCGCTTGCGCGTCTTCCAAGCTATTTACTACATGTTCAATCTCTCCAACGTGAAACGCACGCTCGCCGCCTGGAAACGCCGCCGGTTCATCATCCGCGATCCCCAGGCCGAGGGCGCGGCGGGCTAGCCGCCCGCGCCCTCGTCGATGGGTTCCCTAGAAAACGAGGGCCTATGTTTCGATCGATAGCTCGCTTGCCGGCGCGAACCACCGTGCCTGCGGCCGCCGCGTTGATTTTCGCAGTGACACTGCCGGCGCTGGCGGAAGAAAAGCCGCTGTGGGAATTCGGCATCGGCGCAGCGCTCATCAATTTTCCCGACTACCGCGGCGCCGATCAGCGTACGACCTACTTGCTGCCCTATCCCTACGTGGTCTATCGCGGCGACATTTTGAAGGTCGATGGCGATCGCATTCGCGGCTTGTTCTTCGAGAGCGAGCGTTTGCAACTCGACGTGAGCGCGAGCGGCTCGGTTCCGGCGGACAGCGGCGATAACGAGGCGCGCCGCGGCATGCCTGACCTCGATCCGACCTTCGAAATCGGACCGGCGCTGTTCGTGAACCTGGCGCGCGCGCGCGACAGGCGTTGGGATTTGGATCTGCGGCTGCCGTTTCGACTCGTCTACCGCACCGATCTTTCCTACTTGCACTACACGGGCTGGATATTCAATCCGCATCTGAACTACGACCTGCACGGCGTGTGGCCCGCGCCGGGCTGGAATTTCGGCGTGTCCAGTGGACCGCTATTCGCCGCGCGCCGCTATCACGAGTATTTCTATGATGTCGGTGCGGCTTTCGCGACACCCGAGCGGCCCGAGTTTCACGCCGCTGGAGGCTATTCGGGCTTCCGCACGACGTTCGCGCTCAGCAAACGCTTCGAGCGCTACTGGGTCGGTGCGTTCATCCGCTATGATGCGCTTTCCGGCGCCCGCTTCGAGGATAGTCCCCTGGTCAAGAGCAAGAACGACGTCTCCGCCGGCATCGGCGTGACGTGGATCCTCAAGCAATCGCAGCGCATGGTCCCGGTTGACTCGTGGCACGGCGAGGACCGCAAGTAGGCCCATGATAGAATTCGAAAAACAGGTGAGCCCGGCAACTGAGGAGGCGGCGGTCTCGTCCATGTATCCCATCGCTACTCGTGATGAATCCGACAGCGCGAGCGTCAAGCGTCGTCTCGACTGGTTGCGCTTGCCCTATGAAGTCGTGGTCTTCTACGGCGGCTGGCTGTACTTTGGCCTTTTGAGCTTGCTGTACAGCGTAATCGCCGCTGCGCTGTATGTCGTGCTGCCGCGCCAGCGCTCCGCGCGCCTCGGGCGCGCCGGCATCGGCTGGAATTTCCGTTGCTTCCTAGGATTCTTGCAGGCGAGCGGCATCTTGCGTCTGGACGTGCGCGCCCTCGATGCGCTGGCCGGTGAGCGCGGCGTGATCGTCGCGCCCAACCATCCGTCTTTGTGGGACGCCATGTTCGTGATCTCGCGTCTACCCGCTATCGGCTGCATCATGAAGGCCGACATTTGGGACAGCGCGTTTCTCGGCGGCGGCTCGCGCATGGCGGGGTATATCCGCAACGACTCGCCGATGAACATGATCAAAGCGTCAGTCGCCGAGCTGCGCGCCGGCCATCAATTGCTGGTGTTTCCCGAAGGCACGCGCACGCGGCGCGCACCCATCAACGGCTTCAAAGGGGGCTTTGCCCTCATCGCCAAGAAGGCGCGAGCGCCCGTGCAGACCGTGTTCATAGAAACCGACTCGCCGTTCTTGAACAAGGGCT
>CAZILI010000235.1:5081-6584 GCA_964539965.1 uncultured Burkholderiales bacterium
GCGGCGCTTCGAAGTCGACGGCGATGTCAATCAATTCATCGCCGATCTCGAGGCCTACTATCGGAAAGAACTCGGCAATTGAGCAAGCGCTGCCCGAGTCCCACAGGAACGTGACGTGGTGAGTTCGCATACTCATCTGGTGCTGATTCCGAGCTACAACACCGGCGAGCGCCTGCTCGACACGGTGCGCGAGGCGCGCCGCTATTGGCAGCCGGTATGGGTGGTGGTGGACGGCAGCACGGACGGCAGCGCAGAGCGCCTGCGCCCGCTGGCAGAGGAAGACGCAGGCGTCGAAGTTTTTGTCCTGCCGCGCAACCAAGGCAAGGGCGCGGCGATCTTGCATGGACTCACGCAAGCGCGAGCGCGCGGCTACAGCCACGTGCTCACCATGGACGCCGACGGCCAGCACCCGGCGGATAAGATCCCCGAGTTCATGGCCGCCTCGATGGCCGACCGCGACGCGCTCGTGCTCGGCAAACCCGTGTTCGATGCCAGCGCGCCGCGCATACGCGTGCAAGGCCGCAAGATCTCCAACGGCTGGGCCAACCTCGAGACCTTGTGGCAAGGCATCGGCGACTCGCTGTACGGCTTTCGCGTCTATCCGATCGCTCCGCTGCTTGCCATCATGCAGCGCACGCCTTGGATGCGCCGCTTCGATTTCGACGTCGAGGCCGCCGTGCGCCTGGCTTGGCTCGGCTTGCCGCTCACCAATCTCGCCGCGCCGGTCAAGTATTTCGCGGCGGCCGAAGGTGGGGTGTCGCACTTCCACTATTTTCGCGACAACGCGTTGCTCAGCTGGATGCACGCGCGCCTGTTTCTCGGTTTCTTGCTGCGCTTGCCGTGGCTGCTGTACGGCAAGCTGTCGAGCGCGCTGGCGCAAGTCGGCAGTAGCTGAGCGAGCCTCCTGGCTTGCGCGCGGTCGGATCTCGCTTGCGGATTCATCGCCGGACGGGGAGCAAGCGCAAGCCCTCTTTCTACTAGCGACCGATGCAGCGCGTGCTCAGCAGGCGAAGTTCTTCGAGTCGCAGGGCTGCACCACAGCCTCGCCCGCATCATGGCAATCGCAAGGTAAACGCCAGGAAGCCCGCGACTTGCTGGCGCCGATCTACAACTGGTTCACCGAAGGTTTCGACACCAAGGACTTCAGAGAGGCGAAAGCCCTGCTCGCTGAACTGAGCGCTGATTCGATAGTTCCATCCACTTCCTAAGGTCAGCCTTGTTCTTGCCCAATATGGGTAGTATCATGCCCAAAATGGGTAAAAAGTCGATAGCTCCTCCGCAGCGATCAAGAGCACAGGCGGGTGAGGGGTCAGAGAACAAGACTACGATCGCCGACGCGCTATTCTCCTCGACCCGGCAACGCGTGCTCGGGCTGTTGTTCGGGCAACCCGACCGCAGTTTCTTCGCCTCCGAGGTGATCGCGCGCGTGGGCGCCGGTTCCGGCGCGGTGCAACGCGAGCTGAAGCGGCTCGCGCAAAGCGGGCTCGCCAAGGTTTTCCAGCG
>CAZILI010000236.1:0-6522 GCA_964539965.1 uncultured Burkholderiales bacterium
TCAAACCGAGAGCATGCAGTTGAGCTACCAAAAAGCTGAAGACGTGAAGAAGATGCTGGGCGACGACAAGCAACGCATTCTCTCCAAGCGCGGCAACATCGTGATCGATCCCAGGACCAACACGCTGTTTATTCAAGATACGCCCTCACGTCTCGAAGAGATTCGCAAGCTGGTCCGCCAGATCGACATCTCGGTTCGCCAAGTAATGATCGAAGCGCGCATCGTGATCGCAGACGACAAGTGGGGCCGTCAACTCGGCGTGCGTTTCGGCGGTCGGGGCGGCTATAACAGCGGCAATACGAACCTCGGTGTTTCCAGCACGTTGAACCCCTCTGCGACCATCGCCTCCGGTCCCCCGGCCACGCCACTGAACACGGTAGATGTGCCCAACGTCAGCCTGCCGATTACTGACACGCCGACGGGGCAAATAGCTTTCACCTTGCTCAACCTGGGCAGCGGAAATCTTCTCGGCTTCGAGCTAAACGCCATGGAGGCCGACAAGCGCGGCAAAGTAGTATCGAGCCCACGCGTCATCACTGCCGACAAGCAGAAAGCCATCATCGAACAAGGTACCGAGATTCCGTACTTGCAAGCATCCAGCAGCGGCGCGACGAACGTCGCCTTCAAGCCGGCGGTCCTGAGCCTAACGGTAACTCCGCAAATCACCCCGGAAGGCAAAGTGATCCTTGACCTCGAAGTCAAGAAGGATTCGGTGGGTCAGGTTTTCGCGGGGATTCCCTCGATCGACACCAAGAAGGTGATCACCCAAATCCTCGTCGAAGACGGCGAGACCGCGGTTCTAGGTGGCATCTACGAGCAAACGACGCGTAATGACGTGGACAAGGTGCCGTTCCTAGCGGACGTCCCGGTGGTCGGCCGTCTGTTCCGCAACGACCTAAAGCGGGACGACAAGACCGAACTGCTGGTCTTCATTACGCCCAAGGTTATCAAGGACACGGTCAGCGTCCGCTAGTTGTAGTGCGGAGGAGCGGCTAAGCCGCTCCTCTTTTCGTCTCTCCCTCCTGTAGGACCCTCACAAAGTCCCCCAAATTCAACGGGTATACTTGCCCCAATGATGGCAAGTAACCTGTTTCTCATCGGCCTGATGGGCGCCGGCAAGACTACCGTCGGCCGACTCCTCGCCAAGCATCTTCAAAAGCAGTTTCTCGACTCCGATCATGAGATCGAAAGCCGAACTGGAGTCCGGATTCCGGTGATCTTCGAATTGGAGGGCGAAGCTGGCTTTCGCGCTCGGGAGGAGGCGATGTTGGCTGAGCTGACAGCGCTCGACACTGTCGTCCTCGCCACGGGAGGCGGCGCGGTGCTGAGGGAGTCGAACCGGTCGCGTTTGCGCGAACGCGGGCTCGTGATCTATCTTCGTGCCGGCGTCGAAGATTTGTGGCGACGAACGCGCAACGACAAGAATCGCCCCCTGCTTCAGACCGAAGACCCGAAAGGGCGATTGCAGAGACTCTTGGAGGAGCGCGATCCGCTCTACCAGCAGACCGCGCACTTGGTGATAGACACAGGGGAACAGAACGTACAGAAACTCGTGCGGCGCTTGGAACAACAGATCGAGACGCTCGTGCGCCAGCAAACTCCCGATTCAAGTGCGGCGGCCCAGCCATAGGACTCAAAGTGAAGACCCTTACCGTTACGCTCAAGAACGACTCTTATCCGATCCACATCGGCGAGGACATTCTCGGCCACGGTGATTTGATCGCGTCCCATCTCCCGCAGCGGCGAGTGGCGATCGTTACCAACGAGACCATCGCTCCGTTGTACTTGGCCAGGCTGACCGATGCGTTGCGAGGTCAGGGCGTAGAGTGCATGTCGATCATCGTGCCCGACGGGGAGACCCACAAGAACTGGGACACGCTGAACCGTATCTACGACGAGTTGATCGAGCGTCGCTGCGAGCGCAAGACGACATTGATTGCGCTCGGCGGCGGCGTTGTGGGAGACCTGACTGGATTCGCCGCGGCAACCTACCAGCGCGGTGCGCCGTTCATCCAGATCCCCACGACTCTCCTCGCGCAAGTCGATTCCGCGGTGGGAGGCAAGACCGGCATCAACCACCCGCGCGGCAAGAACATGATCGGTGCTTTTTACCAGCCACGCCTCGTCTTGTCCGATCTGTCGACTCTGCGAACGTTGCCGCCGAGAGAATTCTCTGCGGGGATGGCGGAAGTAATCAAGTACGGCTTGATTCGTGACTTGCCGTTTTTCGAGTGGCTCGAAGCGAACATGGAGCGGCTCATGCGTCAAGACGCCGACGCACTGGCGCACGCTGTGTACGAGTCATGCCGAAACAAAGCGGAGGTCGTGCAGGAGGACGAGCGTGAGACGGAAGGCGTTCGCGAAATTCTGAATCTGGGGCATACGTTTGGGCATGCCATCGAAGCAGGAACCGGCTACGGTGCCTGGCTGCACGGAGAGGCTGTCGCAGCGGGCATCGTTCTCGCGGCCAAGCTTAGTCAAGGATGCGGGCATATCGGGTCGTCGACCGTAGACCGAATAGAGCAGCTCCTGCGGCTAGCTAGGTTGCCGACCGAAGCACCCTCGCTCGGTTCGGAGGTATATCAGGAACTGATGGGGCGCGACAAGAAGGTGGAAATGCGGCGGATCCGCTTCATTCTCTTATCCGCGCTAGGGCGGTGCCTTGTCACTAGCGACGTGCCGAGTGCTGCCTTGGTGTAATTGCTGAAGATTTGAGACTACTGCACGATCGCGGGGTGGCGCAGCTAGGCTGCGCCACCCCGCTTCGAACTAGTCCTTGTTAATACAAGCTGTGGCGGTGCCAAAAGGACTGGTCTGGCCAGGAGGTTGGGTATTCTGGTTGTTCACATCGGATGCCAACACAGGAAGAATGAACGATCGAGTCGCCACGGCCTCGGTTCCGGCAACCGTCACGCGTGCCTCGAGGGTCACTGCGGCCCAGTCCGCGAAGTTCTGCGCGTATTGAATTACGGTATTCGCAAAGCCGCCGGAATTGGTCACGACATTCGAGGTAGCGCTCGCTACATTGCCCGGCGTCAGGTCACCACTTGTATTGAAGTCCTCAGACGGATCGAGAAATCCGTTGAAGTTGCTATCTTCATTGTCGCAACCCGTCGGCACCCCCAACACGCTTACGCTGTAGACGGGCCGCCATGCACCACTGCTGAATACGCGAACACCCTTGTAGTATGCTGGCATTGAGCTGTTGCTCGCGTCAGAGTCGTCGTCTTGCCTTGGACGGAGGATGAACTGCACCGTCGCCCCAGAAACGCCATTGCCGGCCGCGTCCGTGACGATAGCGGTGTACGTCTTCTTGTAGGTCGGTGCCGCCTCTTCGATTGAGTTGTCTGTTTCCAATCGGATAAACAACGACTGGCCCCCGACCGTCAACTGAACTTTGACGTCCGGGACGCTTACGGCAGCACCGTTCACATCGGTAACGTGGGCCAGAATCTCAACCCCGTTTTGTGCGCTTGAAGTCGTGCCCGCAATGTAATCTACGCTCGCAATGCCGTTGACGTCGGTAGTATCCACGCCGCTCGTCAGTTGTCCGCCGATTTGGCCGCCTTTCACAATGCTGAACACGACGCGCCCGTCTTTGACTAGATTGTTGGCCGCGTCGCGCAGGACTGCTGTGATCGTCGCGCGATTGGTCGTGCTGCCGGCGGTGTTCACCGGGACAGTCGACTTGTCGGTTTGAAGGGTCAGCGATGACGCGGTGGTCGTAATGAACGTGAGGTTCAACGTATTCGACGGCACCCCTCCCGGGCCTGATGCGGTGATGGTCGAAAAGCCAGTGGTTGCGGATGAGACCACAGCCGTAACGTTGCCAGAGCCGTTGGTTTGGCACGGAGCAGCACAAGTGATCGTACCCCGAGTCGCTGCAAAGTTGATGGTCTGCCCGGCTTGAGGAACACCTGATTCGTCCCAGTGAATAGTGATAGATTGGTTCGTATTAACCGTAACATCGGCATTGTTCACGGGTGAAGGCGAAACGAAGGTGAAGTTCGCGCTGCTGACAACGAGAGGGCTTGTCGCCGCCGCCCCCTGTGCTGAGACGGTCACCGTGTCGCTGCCCGACACGTTTGCGTTGACCGTGACAATGGCCTCACCCGCGGAGTCCGTGACCACCGAGGTCGGGGAGAAGCTGTTCCCCCTCGCCGAGGTGACCGTTACGGGAACACTCGCAATCGCCACTCCAGCGGAATCCTTTACCCTAATGCTCAGCTGGGCTGACCCTCCGAACGGGAGCGAGGTCGTACCACTCAAGGCAACACTGGTTCCCGTAACGTCGACGTCGGTCGATTTCGACGTGCCATCAGACGATGCGGCCAAGGTCAACTTTCTATTCCCCTTGTTACTTCCCACCGACAGAGTCGCAGAAACCCGACCATCGCCGTCCGTCAATCCGCCGTTCTGCACGCTGAGGAAGGCGGTGCCGTTCGGATCCGTGACTTGAAAACTCACAGACTTGTTGGCAATCGTCCGGTTCTGGTTGTCCAGCGCGACTGCCGTGACGTTAACCGTCACCCGTCCGCTCGACTCGATCGTCGGAGTTTCGGTTAGCAATTCGAGTCGCGAGGCCGTTGTCCCGCCGGGAGCGGAGCCTCCGCTGCCGGGGGTGGTAGTTCCACTGCCCCCTGCCGTCGTGCCATCCGGCGCCTTCGCGCCCCCACCCCCGCATCCCGTCAACGCGAGCGGGAGCACCAACAATAACGGTAATACCTTGCGGAATACGCCCAAGACGCCTCGCGAAGTCACAGTAACCAATTTCGTCTCCTAAATGGGAAATCTGCCGAACCTGAACGGCGGCAAGGTTATAGCGGGTCGCGAGCTTTTGCAAGGAGCATTTTCTCTTATTTCATAAACTCTTGTGAAAGTTTGTTAACGCTGCACATCACAAAACTGAGCGTCCGAAGTTTCCCTTCCGGTTCCGTGACTTAGGACGTTGCCGTGTTGCGAGCGGGCGTAGCAGGCGATACACTTAAACCCTTTTTCGCCCGAATTTCCGTTCGCACGTAGCCACGTTATCTAAGCCGTTGAGTAGAAAAAGAATATCTTGCTGTAACCGGAACGAGGTCGCCGTGAAGCATGTGAATCCGCCCGCGCGGGGGGGGCTATATGATCCCCGCAATGAGCGTGACGCCTGTGGCGTCGGATTTGTCGCCAATATCAGCGGCAAGAAGGATCACGCCATCATTCGGCGCGGCCTGGAAGCGCTCACTAACCTTACACACCGCGGCGCCACCGGCTTCGATCCCCTTCTTGGTGACGGATCCGGGATCCTCATCCAAATCCCCGACGCGCTATATCGGCGCGAATGCGCTCAGCTCGGGTACTCGCTGCCTGCCCCGGGCGATTACGGAGTCGGGATGTTGTTCCTACCCAGCGCTCGATCAACACGCGCGGCGTGTGAGACGCTGGTAGCACGGCTGATCGCCGAAGAGGGCCAAGCCGTGCTGGGCTGGCGCGATGTGCCGCGCAACAACTCGGGCATCGCTGGGGCAGCGGCAGCGTGCGAGCCGGTTATCCGCCAGGTATTCATAGGCCGCGGCAGTAGCTGCCCTAACCAGGACACCTTCGAGCGCAAATTGTTCGTGCTGCACAAGCGCATCACCCACGCGGCGCGTGCGCTCAAAGAGCTTGACGCCCAGTCCTTCTATATACCGTCCATGTCGTCGCGCACGGTGGTGTATAAGGGCATGCTGCTGGCTAGGCAAGTAGGTGAGTACTATCTCGATCTGCAAGACGGGACGGCGGTTTCAGCCCTGGCGCTGATCCATCAGCGTTTTTCGACAAATACCTTTCCGAGTTGGGAGCTCGCGCACCCGTTTCGGATGATTGCCCACAACGGCGAAATCAACACCTTGCGCGGCAACCTCAATTGGATGACAGCACGGCACGCGGCCATGCGGTCACCTTTGCTCGGATCCGACTTGGAGAAAATCTGGCCGCTCATCGTCGAGGGCCAGTCGGACTCGGCCGGCTTCGACAACGCGCTCGAGCTGCTGACCATGGGCGGGTACTCGCTGGCGCACGCCATGATGCTGTTGATTCCTGAGGCTTGGGCCGGTAATCCGCTGATGGACGAAGGCCGCCGCGCGTTTTACGAGTATCACGCCTCGCTCATGGAGCCGTGGGACGGCCCTGCCGCCGTTGCGTTCACCGACGGTAGGCAGATCGGCGCCACCCTCGACCGGAACGGTCTGCGCCCGGCGCGCTATCTCGAGACCGACGACGGCATGGTCCTGATGGCCTCCGAAATGGGCGTGCTCGACATCCCCGAGTCGCGCATCGTCAAGAAGTGGCGGCTGCAGCCCGGCAAGATGTTGCTCGTCGATCTGCAACAGGGGCGAATCATCGACGACGCGGAGCTTAAGGCCCAGCTTGCCGCCGCCAAGCCCTACCGGGACTGGATCGAGAAGTCCCGCTACTTCCTCGGTGACTTGCCCGCCGCCGAAGCACCCGACACGCCGCGCGAACCGCTGCTCGACCTGCAGCAGGCCTTCGGCTACACGCAAG
>CAZILI010000237.1:0-6513 GCA_964539965.1 uncultured Burkholderiales bacterium
TTTCATCGTTCATACAGCGATTCTAGTTGAAACGATGTGTGTGTAACACGCAATTTATGTCCCCACCGCAATCAACAGAGGACTGTCGGTACGTGGACGGCGGCCGAAAGCAGATCTGCACCCACCGCGCCGCGCCGCCACCGAAACCCTACAGGCCGAGCAATCCCACACTTACCGCGGTTTGCCCGGACCTCCAGTGACGAAGCGATCAGCAGCATCTCGAACCAGCCAGTAGAGATCAGTCGAAGGCAAAACCCGTGCTCGTGAGAAGCATGCCTAACTGACGAGACTCGATTAGGTACGGGCCGGTCGGCCTGCGTTCCCACTTAGAGTCACTTATCTAAGAATGCTCGCGTATCCTCCACAGAGGTGTCCTGTGGCCAAACTAGAAATTGCGTGCTTCTACCCTCTCAGGAGCGTTCATAACTCGCCGCTTTGTGTCGTCGCGAGCCTAGAAAGGGCCACTTGGCCGCTCAGCGATTTCATTTGCCCGATTCGATTTTGATCCGTCGAAAGTACTCCGGAAGGTGCTCGGTCAGTAGTTGATCGATTTGTCGGGCTTTCGGTTGATAGATGAATGGGCGCCGCGGGTAGATACGGTCGTTTACCCAATGAGTCGACCAGTCAGTGCTTGTCGCGAGACATTGCTGTGCAAAGCCGGTCAAGTGATGGCGTTGCTCAAGCTCCAAACAGCCGGACAGGAAGATATCGACGTACGACTGCACAATCGGATAGCGCTCGGTGGGTGTGGCGATCGCCTCCGGCTTATTGGCGTAGATCCAGATCTGCCCTCGCGCCGGCTCGGCATCTTTGACGAGAAACGTAACTGCGGCAGGGTCGAGGATGCGGCGGCAGTACGACGATTCGCGCTGGTCGGTTGCCTGCAGCTCGGCGGGCGCAATGCTGTAGATCACGCCATTGAGCTGACTCTTGGAGTCTGCCACTGCGCCTAGATATGTCGTATCGAAGCCGATCGGGTTTCCCTTCGCGAACCAGCCACGGCGGTATCCCTTTACTAACACAGGGCTCGCGGGGCCGGCACCGGGAGCGGTGCGCTTTCGCGACTCTTCCTGCATCAAGCTGCCGTAACCGACCACATACTGCGACTGCTCCGAGTCGGGAAGCGGGTTACACTGGCCAGCGGTCGCAGCAATTCCGCGTGGGCTACGCGCCCAGGTCGCTCGCCAGCCTGCAGCTTGGCCGCATCCTCTGCACATCCGCTTAGACTGCTCAGCAGAATTAGAGACAATAGGCTGTAAGAGACCGATTTCCTCATAGCAACACCTTGATTTCCGTTACTGTCCCAAAGGTTCTGCGGATACCGTTCGCAACAACGTATCGCGACGGGACTCCAAGCAGCAAGACTTATCCCTTGTTTGACATCAAGTCTAGCAACTTCTTATCGGTGCGAACCGCAATTCTCTTCTCGCGCATCGCAAGTCGTCTGCATTTGGAAGCAGCGGCGGTCCGAATATCGTCGCCTTCGACATCCGATCGGCTTCGCGTACGATGGCTACCCTATAGTTCTTCGGTGAATCGACTCCTCTTCATCGGCTCCTCAGCGCTAGATCTAGGTTCCGTAACAGATCGACATTATGAGCGTGAATCGCAAGTGACCGGGGCTCGGCGTCTCATTTCTCCGTTCTCTAAGTCGACCACCCAAGATCGCCGACATACCAACAGCGGTCAATCGAGCTTTGCGACCTCGAAAGGTTCGCTAAAAACCCGTGCCTGCGCGGGAGAACCATCCGCGTTGGTGCGATGTTCCCGAAACACCGGGACACCAACTGGGATCAAACTTCCGGCTGCTGCGCTGTCGAGGAAAAGGCATGCCATGCTGATAGTAGCGAGCATCGCTCCGCAAATATTGGCCTTCATTCGCAATAGTCTCCTTTTCGGTCATCGAAAACTTGTGGGTCTGAGAATTTCCCAGGTGTGTCCTTATGGCCCGCGAGCGTGCGCAGCACTTGCCCGCTCCCGAGCGACCACAACTTGATCGTCTTGTCCCAACCCTGAGGCCAGCGTCTTGCCCTCGAGAGAAAGGCGTCCAAACGGGACACCAAACTCTCCTCGGCCGGCTTCAAGGCTGCTTGGACGCGTGCGATGACGTCTGCGCTCCAAGCGAAAGCGCTCAGTGAGCGCTCCGCCGAGAATGATCTTCGCGCGAAAGTTGCTACCGACGCTCGCAATCTCGGCCAGGACGCTACCGCCCTTCTGGGTCATTCGAGCGATGTCGTAACACGTCGCCACTACATTCGCGGAACCACGACATTCGCGGAATACAAGAGGTTCCGCCGTTGAAGAAAAATATCCAACAGTCGTGAGAATATCCCACACTGGTCAGTAAACGCTATCGCGAAGATTGGCTTCAGATGGGGTGACGGATGGGATTCGAACCCACAACAACCGGAATCACAATCCGGGACTCTACCGTTGAGCTACCGTCACCGTTGAGGCTGCGGTCCTGGCCGAGGCAAGGATATCGAGCGTACAGTTTGAATTGGGGATTTTATCACTAACAATCCGCGCTGGTCCCCGACGTCGTCAGCGCGGCGCATCGCCCATTCGAAAGCTATGCGTCAGCTCGTCCAGCTTCGCCTTTAGGGCCGAGTCCAGATTGAAGGTCAGGGCCGCGACGCTTGCCTTCAGCTGCTCGGGCTTGCTCGCGCCGATGATGGGCGCTGTGATGACCGGATTGGCGAGCACCCACGCAATTGCCAGCGTGGTCGGATCGGTCAGCGCCTGCTTCGCGATCTGCGCGATCTCGGTGACCGCCTCGAACTCGCGATCGTGCCAGTAGCGCTCCGTGTACATCTTCCCCGAGCTGCCGAGGGTAAAGCGCGTGCCCTGCGACGGTGACGCGCTGCGCTTGTGCTTGCCGGTCAAGAGTCCCCCCGCGAGCGGGTTATAGGGGATGACCGCGATGCGCTCCTCCTCGCACAGCGGAAAAAGCTCGCGCTCCATCTGCCGGAACAGCAAGTTGTAGCGGGGTTGTACGGAAACGAATTTGGCGAGCCCAAGCGCTTCACTGCGGCCGAGCGAGCGCGCCAAGCGCCACGCTGGATAGTTCGAGCAGCCGACGTAGCGGGCCTTGCCGCTGCGCACTACCGCATCGAACGCTTCGAGCGTTTCGTCGACCGGCGTGAGGGGATCGTAGTGGTGAACCTGGTACAGGTCCACGTAATCGGTCCCCAGTCGCTTGAGCGATCCGTCGATCGAGGCGAGAACGTGCTTGCGCGAGGTGCCTTGCTCCCAAGGCGCAACGCCCATCTTGCCACTGCACTTCGTGGCGACGATAAAGCGGTCGCGCTTACCGCGCAGCCACTTCCCGATCACTTCTTCGGTTCGCCCATTGGTTTCGACGCCGCCACCGAGCGGATACACATCGGCGGTGTCGAGAAAGGTGATGCCGGCTTCGCTCGCCGCGTCGAGAATGGCGAACGATGTGGCCTCATCGCACTGAAGGCCAAAGGTCATCGTGCCCAGGCATAGGCGCGACACTTGAAGCCCGGTGGGGCCAAACCGCATGTGCTGCATAGAGTTCCCCTTTGGTGTCGGTTGGTTCTGCGGCCAATCTTACCTTTGTTTTCGTTCGGCGCACTCGCGCGCAGGCGTTTCGCAAAGCCGGCTCTAGCCTCGCCGTGGTATGCTACCTACGGCACCGAGCCGAATTAGGGCCGTGCCGCTCACGTTAGATTCCGACAAGGTTAGACGCGCTCTATGATTCCCGATCGAATCGAAGTAAACATCGCCGGCGGACTACAGTTCCCCCTTCCGCCCATGGCGCGGGTTCAACAGAAATTTGCTACCGACAAGCTGCCAGACATCGTCGGCGCGATCCGCCGGGAATTCGCCCGTCCTGAGATCCGTGAGCGGATCAAGCCGGGACAAAGCGTGGCCGTGGGCTGCGGCAGCCGAGGAGTGGCCAACATCGCGCTCATAGCCACGACCGTCATCGCCGAACTCAAGGCGCTGGGCGCGCAACCGTTCGTGTTTCCATGTATGGGAAGCCACGGCGCTGCCACCGCGGAGGGGCAAAAAGTGGTCCTCGAGACGTACGGGATCACCGAAGCCTCCACCGGCGTTCCGATTCGGGCAACCATGGACACGGTCGTCGTGGGCGAGCTCGACGACGGCACACCGGTGCACATGGACCGCTACGCCGCGGAGGCCGACGCCGTCGTGGTGATCAACCGCATCAAGCCGCACACGGGATTTCGCGGACCGACCGAGAGCGGGCTCACTAAGATGCTCGCCATCGGTATCGGCAAGATCGTCGGCGCGGCCACTTACCACACGCACGGCATGGATCGCTTTCCCGAGCTGTTACCGAAAGTCCGGGACGTCAACATCAGCAAGCGCAACGTCTTGTTCGGTGTCGGCATCGTGGAGAACGCTTACGACGAAACCGCGCACATCGAGATCGTCCTCGCCCAGCAGCTTGCAACGCGCGAACCCGAGCTGCAAACGATGGCCAAACGCCTGATGCCGCAACTGTGCTTTGACGCCATCGACGTATTGATCATCGACGAAATGGGCAAGAACATCTCCGGCGCCGGCTTCGATCCCAATATCGTCGGCCGCAATCGGCGCGCCATCCCCTGGCCGGCAAAGCCGGCGATCAAGAAGATCGCGGTGCTCGGCCTCACCCGCGTCACCCACGGCAATGCGACTGGCATCGGCGCGGCCGACGTCATCACCATGCGGGTGTTCAAGGAACTCGACGTGTCCTCCACCTACGCCAACGTGATCACGTCGATGAATCTCGACGGCGGCGCCATTCCCATGGTGATGAACAACGACCGCGAGGCCATCGCGCTGGCGGTGAAGACCGTTGTGCGGGTAAAGCCGGAAGACTGCCGCATCGTGCGCATCCGCAACACGCTGCAGCTAGGGGAGATCGAGGTGTCACAGGCGATGCTGGCGGAAGTGCGCAGCCAACCGGATCGTTTTCAGATCATGGCGGCACCGCAAGGCTGGGCGTTCGACGCGCAGGGAAACCTTCCTGCCCTGCACGGCGCCATGCACGCCGCCGCGTAAGGCGACAACTTCTTTCCGCGCGGTTCAGGCGACGCGCGCGAGATCCACTCCCCAGATCTCGGGCAGTTCGTGTCCGACGATACGGTCCGCCGTCGAGCGAGATAGATCGATCTCTTCCGGCTTGATGTAGCAGTTCGACTTGGTGCTGAAGAAGACCTTGACCTTCGGCGCGAGCAGCTTGCCTTCGGTCTGATCGGTGACGACAGCCAAGCGGCCGCTTTCCAACTTCACCAAGGTGCCGACCGGATAGATGCCCACACAGCGCATGAAGTGATGCACCAAGGTTTCGTCGAAATGGAACTTGCTCCATTCGAAGAGCTTGCGCAGCGCTTCGGTCGGCGGAATGCCGCGGTGGTAGCAGCGGTCCGACGTGATGGCATCGTAGACGTCGACAATCGCGGCCATCTTGCTCAGCAGCGTGATGCGATCGGCCGGCAGCTTGTCCGGATAGCCCGAGCCGTCGATGCGCTCGTGATGATGCAAGGTCACATCCAGCGGCAGTTCACCGACCGCGCCGGACTGCAGCAGGATCTCGTGGCCCGCCGCCGGATGGCGCTTGATCACCGCGAACTCTTCGTCGGTCAAGCGCCCCGGCTTGTTGAGTATGCCGTCGGGCACTTTCATCTTGCCTACGTCGTGCACCAATCCGCCGATGCCGCCTTGGCGCACCGTCTCCGCTTCGAGCCCCATGTGGCGCCCGAACGTGATCATCAAGGTGCCGACCGCCACACAATGCATGAAGGTGTAGTCGTCGCTGTCTTTGAGCCGCAGCAAGCTCAGCAGGGTGCCGTTGTTGCGGCTCACCGACTCGGTGATCTCTTGCACCACGCTCTCGACGCCGGCGATCTCGATCGCCTTACCTAGGCGCACGTCCCGCATGACGTTGCGCACCACGTTGCCCGCTTCTTGGTGGATCTTCTTGGCTCGCGCCAGCTCTTCGGCATAGCTCGCGCGCACCGGCGGCGGCTCGGCGCTCGCTTCGCGCAGCATCTCGCTCACCACTTGGGCTTTGACCTCCGCTTCGGTCGGCGCATTCGGCGCGTCGATGCCGCGCGACACGTCGATCGTGACGTCGCGTATCCCGGCGTCGATGATCTCTTGAATCTGCTGCTGATTCTTGATCTTGAAGCGCGAAACCAAAAAAGGGTGCTCCGTCCAGGCGCAGTTCAGTTCGTGAACATACATACCCGGACGCAATTGGTCGCTGGTGAGACGTTTGAGCATGCGTTTGATCCAAGAACGGTAGTCGCTTCGAGTCCACCTTGCGGATGCGTCCGCCGGCGGCACCAAGCCGTACATGGATATCGACTCGCTGGAATCGAAATCTGAGCGAAGAATTGTGGAGGACTGTGTCGCGCCGCCCTTTCTTGCTTGACGGCCCGCCGAGCACGTTCTAGCGCAGCACCTGCTCGGAAATCGGCGCGATGGCGACGTCGACTACTGCGCAGCGGCCCGCACGCACGGTCTGCAGCG
>CAZILI010000238.1:0-6497 GCA_964539965.1 uncultured Burkholderiales bacterium
CCAACGTCTGGTGTCACGGCGATTTTGTATCTCTCACAGAGCATGGCGGCATGATCATCTACGGGCGCTCCGATGCCGTGCTCAACCCAAGTGGGGTGCGCATCGGCACCGCAGAGATCTATCGCCAAGTCGAGCGGCTCGAAGAAGTGGTCGAATCGCTGGTGATCGGCCAGAACTGGGACCATGATGTGCGCGTAGTGCTGTTTGTCAAACTGCGCGAAGGACTGCAGCTCGACCAGGCGCTCATCGACAAGATCAAGCGGCAAATCCGCAGCAACGCGACGCCGCGCCATGTGCCCGCGAAGGTTCTGCAAGTCACCGATATCCCACGCACCAAAAGCGGCAAGATCGTCGAGCTAGCGGTGCGCAATGTGGTCCACGGCGAAGCGGTAAAGAATCTCGAAGCGTTGGCCAATCCGGAAGCGCTCGAGCATTTTCGCAATCGGCCTGAGCTTTCGATCTAGACAACCCCTGGGCGAGCCGGTCACTCGGTCGCGGCGAGTCCGGGTCGACTTTCTTGTTCCCGTAGCAAGCGCTTCGCCAGCTGGGAGAGATCGAGTCCAGTGTGCGCCTTGAGCGCCTGCGCGGCACGCAGCAGCGCCGTGGCCGAAGTCTGGATGCGCCCGCCGCGGCGCGCTAGCGCGACAACGTTGCCCGCCTTGCACTCCGGCAAGGTCACCACACGCGCGCCGAACACGTTGCGCAAGCGCCGCACGCTCGCGCTAAAGCGCGCCACGCGCCCAAACAGGTTCACCACCAAAAGCCCCGCGTCAGTCAGCGCGGCGTGACAACCCGTATAGAACGCCTCGCTGTCCAGCGCGCCGGCGCGCGCCTTGGCGTCGAATCCGTCGACCAAGATAAGGTCGAAGCGCTCGCGCGTGCGTTTCAAGTACGCGACGCCGTCCTCAATCACGATGTCGATGCGTGCAGCATCCTGCGGGAGCAGAAACTCGCGCCGCGCGACCGGCTCGATCCTGGCGTCGATTTCGACCACGGTGATGTGCGCCCCCGCCACATGCCGGTAGAGAAATTTCACCACCGATCCCGCGCCCAAACCGATGCACAACACACGACGGGGAGCGCGCTTGAATAGCAGCGCGAACATCATCGCCTGCGTGTACTCCAATTCGAGAGCGTACGGCCGCGCGATGCGCATCGCACCTTGCACCCACGGTGACCCGAAGTGCAAGTAGCGCACGCCGCCTTCCTCGCTCACTTCGATAGAGTGACCGGCCATAGCGCTGTACTCGCACGCCCATCGCGCGGCGTGAAGCGAACGGCTCGAATGCGTACAATAGTGCGGGTCAACGAAAACGGTCCAAGCACAAGGAGGAGCGATGGCCTATCCACTGAAGCTGTCCGTCAACGGCAAGACGGTGAGCGTCGAGATCGACCCGCGCACTTCGCTGGTCGAATTGCTGCGCGAAAATCTAGCGCTGACCGGCACGCACGTGGGATGCGACACCGCGCAATGCGGCGCCTGTACGGTGCTGCTAAACGGCAAGGCGGTCAAGGCGTGCAATCTACTGGCCCTGCAGTGCGAGGGCGCGAATGTGACCACCGTGGAAGGCCTGGCAAAGGCGGATGGAACCTTGCATCCCATGCAAGCGGCATTTCGTGAGCATCACGGTCTGCAGTGCGGTTTCTGTACGCCGGGCATGGTGATGAGCGCGATCGAGCTGGCGGGCAAGCATAAGAGCCCCACCGACGCGCAAGTCCGCGCCGAACTCGAGGGCAATTTTTGCCGCTGCACCGGCTATCACAATATCGTGAAGGCGGTGCAAGCCGGGCTCGCCGCGATGCAGCCTTAGCGCTCGATTCGGAGAGTATACCGACAGAGCCCGCATCCAGATGCGGCTTCGATAGTCGTACTGGTGACCGTACCTGTCGCAGCTTAACCGGAAACCTCGCTCAAGCACGAGTTCAAGTTGGCGAAAAACGCGGCGGCGATTTTGCGTGCGGCGGCATCGACCAGGCGTGAGCCGACTTGGGCGAGCTTTCCGCCCACGCTGGCATGCACGTCGTAGGCGAGGCGCGTAGTAGCCTGCTCGGCTGCGAGGGTTACGCTCGCACCTCCCTTGGCGAAGCCCGCCAGCCCGCCCTGGCCCTCGAACGAAATATCGTAGGATGCCGGGGGGTTGATGTTCGACAGCGACAGCTTGCCCTTGAACTTCGCCTTCACCGGCCCGACTGCCGCGGTCATCAACAACTGAAACTCTGTTTCCGAGATGCGCTCGATGGACTCACACCCCGGAATGCATGCGCGCAAGATCTCCGGATCATTGAGCGCCTGCCACGCTCGCTCGTTGGTTACCGGCAGCAACTGCTCACCTGTCATTTTCATGGTCGTCGATCTCTCAAGTGTCTCGTTTCGGCCGGATTATAGGCCTGCCGCCAATGTGAAGCGCTCGAGGGTCGTGTAGCGTGGCGGATTGGTCGACGATTGCACCAGCGCAAAGCTGTCGATGCGCCACTCGATCGGCGGCGCGATGACACGTGCGGACGGTGCGCGGCGCGCTTCGCGCACCAAGGTCACGTGCGGGACGAAGGGACGAGACTCGAGCGTGAAGCCGATCGCCGCCATGCGCGCCGCGATGTCGGTTTGCAACGCTCCGAGCGCACTCGGCGGCGAGCCGGCCCCCGCCCACACGATGCCTTGGCGGGCGAACCCGCCGAGGCGATCCAGAACCAGATCGCACGCGGTGCCGCTCGCCGACTGCGCCCCCGATTTCACCGCCTCGAGCCGATCGCGCGGCGCCGCCCCGAGATACGTGAGGGTCAGGTGTATGCGCTCCGCCGCAATAGGCCGCCCGCCGACCTCCCGTGCGAGCGCGCGCGCAAGATCGCCCAGGCGCGCTCGATCGTGCGCGCTAGGCCACAACGCGAAGAACAAGGTCACGGTGGTTTCGCTTTGCACGGAGTCGCAAGCGCGGCAGTAAGATTCCGATAGGCTACGGCCGATGCTCAGGCGTGGCAAGAGGTCGAGTGTCGTGTGCCGAGATGGTGGCTCGGGATGCTGGCGGCCGGACTTGAATCGGCGTCGCAGGCACGCCTGCGCTGAGCTACCATAGGCGCGCGCTCGATTCTCGAACAACAAGCCCCTCAAGAAGGAGTCCACTCATGCAACGCAGACATGCACTCAAAGCCGTCCTCGTCACCGTCGCCCTGGCGCTCTCGGGCGGCGCGCTCGCGCAATCCGGCAAACTCAAGGTGGCCGCTATCTACACTGTACCGGTCGAGCAGCAATGGGTGAGCCGCATCCACAAGGCGCTCAACGCCGCCAAAGCTCGCGGCGACATCGAGTATGTGTTTTCGGAAAGCGTAGCCAACGCCGACTACGAGCGCGTCATGCGTCAATACGCCGAGGGCGGCAATCAACTGATCGTGGGCGAGTCGTTCGCCGTCGAAGCGGCGGCGCGCAAGGTGGCCAAGGATTACCCGAAGATATTCTTCCTGATGGGCTCCTCGGGCAAGCCGCAGGCGCCCAACTTCTCCGTGTTTGATAACTACATCCAAGAGCCCGCTTACTTGACCGGCATGATCGCCGGCGCCATGACCAAATCCAACCTCATCGGCATGGTCGGCGGCTATCCCATTCCGGAAGTCAATCGCCTGATGCATGCCTTCATGGACGGCGCCAAAGAGGTCAATCCCAAGGTTAAGTTCATGGTGACTTTCATTGGCTCGTGGTTCGACCCGCCCAAAGCTAAAGAGGCGGCTTTCGCCATGCTCGACAAGGGAGCCGACGTCATGTACGCGGAGCGATTCGGCGTGTCCGACGCAGCGAAAGAGCGGGGCAAGCTTGCGATCGGCAATGTCATCAACACTCAAGACAAGTATCCGCAGACGGTCGTGGCCTCGGCATTGTGGAATATGGAGCCCACCATCGACCGCGCGCTCAAGCTTGCGAAAGAAGGAAAATTTACCCCGGAAGACTATGGCGAGTACTCGATGATGAAGCACGGCGGGTCGGAGCTGGCCCCGTTGGGCACTTTCGAGGGTAAGGTTGCAGCGGAGGTCTTGCAAAAGGTGCGCGAGCGTGAAAAGGCGCTGCGCGAGGGAAAGGCCTCGGTCAAGGTCACCGAAGCCGAACCCAAATCGACGCTCTGACGGCAGGGCTTCGGCGCCGAGCTGCCGAAGAAACGAGCGAACGCCACGCATGGACGACATCGTTCTCAGGCTGCGAGGCGTCAGCAAGTGGTTCGGCGAGATCGTCGCCAACGACAATATTTCTCTAGAGCTTGCGCGCGGCGAGGTTCTCGCCCTGCTGGGCGAGAACGGCGCCGGCAAAAGCACACTCGTTTCGATCCTATTCGGCCACTACGCGCCGGACCGCGGCAGCATTAGCGTATTCGGTCGCACGCTGCCGCCGGGCAAACCGAGCGCCGCGCTCGAGGCCGGGATCGGCATGGTGCATCAGCATTTCAGCCTCGCCGACAATTTGACCGTGCTCGACAACGTGCTGCTCGGCACCGAGCCGCTCACCGGCATGGTGAGCCTGCGCAAGGCGGCGGCGACCAAGCTCAAACAGTTGGCCGAGCGCTTCGGTCTCGCCGTCGATCCCGACGCGCGCGTGGGCACGCTTGCGGTCGGCGCGAAGCAGCGCGTCGAGATTCTCAAGTCTCTGTACCGCGGCGCGCGCATTCTGATCCTAGACGAGCCGACCTCCGTGCTGGCGCCGCAAGAAGTGCAGTCGCTGTTCGCCACCTTGCGTCGCTTGGTGGCCGACGGCATGTCGGTCATCTTCATCAGCCACAAGCTCGACGAAGTGCTCGCGATCTCCGATCGCATCGCCGTGCTGCGCGGCGGGGAACTCGTCGCGCAGGTTGTGCCCGCGAGCACCAGCAAGACCGATCTCGCGCAGCTCATGATCGGTCATGCGGTACGCATGCCCACCCGTCAAGCCGTGCACCGCACCGGCGAAGTGCTGGTACAGCTGAAACGCGTCTCTAGTGCAGTGCGAGACGGGCGTGTGAACCTGCGCGAGGTCGACCTCGAAGTGCAAGCGGGTGAGATCGTCGCCATCGCCGGGGTAGCCGGTAACGGCCAAGACCTTCTGGCCGACCTGCTGTCTGGCTTGCTCGCGCCGAGCGCCGGCGCGTTGCGCCTCGCCGGGAAGGCGCTCGCGGCAAAGCCGGAAGAGTGGGTTAAGGCTGGGGTCGGACGCGTGCCCGAGGATCGCCAGGGCGTGGGTGTAGTCGGAGATATGGCGGTGTGGGAAAACGTGATACTCGAGCGCTATCGCGATTCGCGTTTTTGCACTTTCGGTCTCATCAATCGCCGCGCCGCGCGCGCGCACGCGTGGCAACTGGCCGAACACTACGACGTGCGGCTCGCCGGCATCGACGCGCCCATGCGCGCACTGTCTGGCGGCAACATACAAAAGGTCATCCTCGGTCGCGTACTGACCGATATTCCGTCTGTCGTCATCGCCAACCAGCCGACTTGGGGTCTGGACGTCGGTGCCGTCTCGTTCGTGCACGCCGAGTTGCTCGCGGCGCGCGCACGAGCGGCGGCGATCGTGCTGCTGTCCGAGGACCTGGACGAGGTATTCGCGCTCGCCGACCGCATCGCGGTCATGCATCAAGGCGAGCTGACTCCTGCGCGACCGGCGGCGCAATGGTCGCTGCCCGAAATCGGCATGGCGATGGCAGGGGCACTGGCGCTTCGCGCACACTGATGCAGTTGCTGCCACGCGCACAGATTTCTCGCAGCGCGCTCGCCGCAGCGCCTTTGACCGCGGTGCTGATCACCCTGCTGGCGAGCGCCCCGCTTATTCTCATCACCGGCGCACCGCTCGGGCGCGCCTATAGCGAACTCTTCTCCGCCGCATTCGGCAGCACGCTTGCCGTGACCGAAACGCTAACGCGCGCCACGCCGCTCATCTTGACCGGACTGGCCGCGGCCGTGGCGTTTCGCGCACACTTCTACAACATCGGCGCCGAGGGCCAGCTTTATCTCGGCGCGGTGAGCGCAGTGCTCATCGGCGGCCTGCACAGCGGATCGGGATGGGCGCTGCCCGGCTACCTGTGGTTTCCCATGATGCTTATCGGCGGCGCGCTCGCCGGCGCCCTGTTTCTGCTCGGCCCGGCGCTGATGAAAACGCGCTTGGGCGTCGATGAAGTCGTCACAACCCTACTGCTCAACTTCGTGGCCTTGCTATTCGTGTCCTTGCTGCTCGAGGGACCGATGAAGGATCCCCTATCCATGGGTTGGCCGCAATCGGTTGCGATCGACCCCGCGCTCGAGCTGCGCAAGCTGGTGCCGCGCTATCGGCTACATACCGGATTCTTGTTCGCCCTCGCCTTCGCCGCGCTGGTAGCCTTCATCAATGCGCGCAGCGCGCTCGGCTTCGAAATGCGCGCCGTGGGCGCCAACCGGCGCGCCGCACAGTTCGCCGGCATACCCGTCGGCTGGGTCACGCTCAAGACGGCCCTGCTGTCGGGTGCTCTGGCCGGCCTGGCCGGGGTGTTCGAGGTCGCGGGGCGCACGAGCTA
>CAZILI010000239.1:0-6474 GCA_964539965.1 uncultured Burkholderiales bacterium
CCGCGAACTGTTTGCCGGCGTGCCGCAGGCGCGCGAGCGCGGCTATGGGCCGGGGCGCTTTTCCTTCAACGTGAAGGGCGGACGCTGCGAAGCCTGTCAGGGCGACGGGGTGGTAAAGGTCGAGATGCATTTCTTGC
This sequence comes from uncultured Burkholderiales bacterium, assembly GCA_964539965.1. Classification (GTDB taxonomy): domain Bacteria; phylum Pseudomonadota; class Gammaproteobacteria; order Burkholderiales; family JALYOK01; genus CAZILI01. Next base: position 138 of record CAZILI010000239.1, read on the forward strand.
CCGATGTCTACGTCGCATGCGACGTCTGTCACGGCAAGCGCTACAACCGCTAGACCTTGGAAATCGAATACAAGTGCAAGAACATCCGCCAAGTGCTGGAGATGACGGTGGAGCAAGCGCACGAGTTCTTTCGCCCCGTGCCCGCGGTCGCGCGCAAGCTCGAGACCTTGCTCGAGGTCGGCCTGGGCTATGTTCAACTCGGACAGAGCGCCACCACCTTGTCGGGCGGAGAAGCACTGCGCGTGAAGCTGTCGCTGGAATTGTACAAGCGCGATACCGGGCAGACTTTGTTCATCCTCGACGAGCCGACCACGGGCCTGCACTTTCACGACATCGACTTGCTGCTGAAAGTGCTGCATCGCCTGCGCGATCACGGCAACACCGTGGTTGTGATCGAACACAACTTGGACGTGATCAAAACCGCGGATTGGATCGTCGACTTAGGACCGGAAGGGGGCGACGGCGGCGGGCGCATCGTCGCGGAGGGCCCGCCGGAAGCGCTCGCGCGCAATGCCGCAAGCCACACCGGCGAATACCTAAAGCGCGTGCTGCAAGTGCAAGCTCCGGCACCGGCTGCGCGCAAGAGCGTGACGAAAGCGACGGGGATTGGGTAAGGCTAGCGAACAGCAAGGAACGAAGTGTCGAGAGCAGGGAGCTTTACGATGACGGATGCAAAAACGCTGTTACGAAGTGCCTTTCAAGCCGCGATCGACGCCGCCGATCCGTTGCGGATCGTGCCGGCGCACTTACCGGCGCTGCCGCGCGGCCGCACGCTCGCCGTCGGCGCCGGCAAGGCGGCCGCCTCGATGGCGAAAGCGATCGAAGACCATTGGTCCGCGGACAAGTCGCTCGAAGGTGTAGTTATCACGCGCTACGGCCACGGACTGCCGACGCGGCGCATCGAGGTGGTCGAAGCCGGCCATCCGGTGCCGGACGAGGCGGGAGAAGCGGCGGCGAAGAGCATCCTCGCGCGCGTGCGCGAGCTCACCCGCGACGACCTGCTGCTTGCGCTGGTGAGCGGCGGCGGCTCGAGCCTGTTGTCGCTGCCGGTCGACGGTTTGTCGATGGCCGAACTCAAGGTGATCACCAAGTCACTGCTGCTGTGCGGCGCGTCGATCCAAGAAATCAACACCGTGCGCAAGCACCTATCGGCAATACAAGGCGGTCGCCTGGCGGCGGCCTGCGCGGCGCCGGTGCTCGCGCTCGTCATCTCCGACGTGACGGGGGACGATCCCACCCACATCGCCTCCGGGCCTTGCACGCCCGATCCCACCACTTACGGCGATGCCTTGCGCCTGCTGGCGCACTACCGCATCGACGAGCCGAAGGCCGCGCTGGAGATCTTGCGCGCCGGTGCGCGCGGTGAGCGGCCGGAAACGCTAAAGCCGGGCGACCCCGCCATCGCGCACGCCACCACGCGGGTGATCGCCACAGCGCATCGTTCCTTGCAGGCCGCCGCGGAGCTATGTCGCGCGCACGGTGTCACGCCCGTGATCCTGGGCGACAGCATCACGGGCGAAGCGCGCGAGGTGGCGAAGGTGTACGGCGCGCTCGCGCGCGAGGTGCGCTGGCACGGCCAGCCCTGGACCCCGCCGGTCGCGCTTATCTCAGGCGGCGAGACGACAGTAACGGTGCGTGGCAACGGCCGCGGCGGGCGCAACGTGGAGTTCTTGCTGTCTCTGGCGGTGGACTTGAACAGCGAGCGCGACGTCTATGCGGTCGCTGGCGACACCGACGGCATCGACGGGGCAGAGGAAGTCGCCGGCGCGCTCATCGCGCCCGACACCTTGGCGCGCGGGCAGGCCTGCGGGCTGGACGCGCAGGCCATGCTCGCCGACAACGACGGTCACGGTTTCTTCGCCGCCCTCGGCGACCAAATCGTAACCGGCCCGACCCGCACCAACGTCAACGACTTTCGCATGATCCTACTCGCCTCTAGTACGGGCGTCCCGCGAACAAACTGACCGCCAGCGACATGATCGTCGCTGCAATTTGCGAGAAATTATTCGCGGGACACCACGCTAGGGAAGCGGCACCTTACGGCGCAGTGTCGGAGATCTTGGTCCGCAGCGCTTCGAACAATGGTCTGCCGGCCTGCTCGAATATCGGCTGATAAGAACGAGAGACATCTACGTCATAGAACACGCGCTCCACGGCTTGCCGGGCAGAACCCTTGACCTTAAAGCCCTGCGTCATGCGATAGCTGAGCGAGTCCCAGACGCTACTGCCAAGGTTAGGACAACCCCAGATGCCAAATACGCCCTTGCCGATCGGCGCCGCTTGCAACGTCGCCTTCACGCTGGCATCGGTCTTCGCGATGTCGTCCAGGATTAACATGTACAGCAAGCCGAATAGATCGCCGGAGCCGGCGTTCCAGCCCGGACTGGGTGACTCGCTCGCCAGTCTATGAAGCGAAAACTCGTGCGTGATATCGATCCCCGTGGTCTTGAACAGATCTTCTACGCGATTGCCCGTCCCACCCAGCCGCGCGATGATGTTGGCGATGCGCTGTCTCTCGGCGGCCGTGAGCCAAGAAGTCCGCTGCCCGTAATAGCCAAGCAACAGCAACTCCTCACGCAAGGCGGCGTAGCGTTGCGGAAAACGGGCCTTTAGGCGCAGCAGCACACTCTCTGCGACGGCGTAGCCGAGCGTATTGTTCGAGATGGTCAATGCGTACCCATACGCGTGATCGGGGAGAAACTGGGCCTGGCCAGCGACATAGCGGTCTCCCCACTTCAGCGTATGGAAGCGTTCCGGATTGCCTTGTCCGGCTTTGAGTTGGCTCAAGCGTTGCGCGTGCGCCGCGGTCAACGTCTCGGCCTGATCGCCGGGAGCGGGATCGTCACCAAACGCGCCGGGCCAATTGAGGTACGTTCCCCAAATCGGCCGCGCCGGGGCGCCGTGGCATTGGGTGCAGACCGCAGGGCGGCGAGTGAGCTTCTGACCCGCTGCTTTGAAGTCGAACTCGGAGAACTCCCACTGTCCCGTCCGCTTGTCCATGAAAGCAACGTCGACTCGCTCGTAGCGCGCGTCGCTAGGATCGGTAGAGATATTCATCAGCAATCGTCCATCGGCGCCGAATAAGACGATGCGCGGATAGGTCAACGACGACTTGCCCAGACCGCGCGTCTTCTCGACAAATGCATAGCGCTTCTGATAGTGATCGGGCAACGCGCTCAGCAGCGCGGCGACGCTGTTGATGCCCCGCGCGCTGATGAATTGATTGAGCCCGGCGACCGACATGATCGGCTCTCCGGGCGCGGCGGGTGGATCGAAATTCGCTATCGGAATGGCAGTGGCGCTCGGCGTGGTGGGACAGGTATCGGCGTGAGTTGCGCCGGCGGTGGCACACAAGAGAGCGTACATCAGAAGCGCACCATAACGAGAAACTCGCATCGTCTACTCCTTTTGCAGAGACGAGCGCGCGCCGCGCCCCAGCCCGTCGAAACGCGGGGCGCTCAACTATGAGCGTAGATTCGCGACGCCGATCAGGAGGACCTCTTAGCGGGCCCCAAAGAACGCGGCGTCATCCGCAGCGGTAGCAAAGCGCGTGCCTCCAGGCAATTCAAAAAGGCGCCAGCGAGGGACGCACCTAGCGCGGTGGCGCAGAAGAAATTTGTCTATCGCCAAAGCAGCTCGTCGCGCTGCCGAAGTCGCGCTGCTCGGCTCGTAAGATACTGAAAGTCATGCCAGCTGGTCGCGAGCAAGGTGCGAACCGCAAACACGATTGAGCTGCGATCGAAGGTCCGCAACGCAGGATGGCGCCGATTTCAGTACTGCATCGCGCGCTGCTTCGAATACGACTTGCGATTTTGAGCGTCGCAGGTGAGCGACAACCAGATTGCACTGCCAGGAAAGGCAGCGCCGGCAAGAGAACAAGCCGAACGTAAACAAGAGTTCAGGCGCTGTTATCAACGCGCTCGATTCGGACGTCGACGGAGCGAACTAGGCAGATGGCATGCTTCGACGTCGTCGGATAACGACGCCTTGTTCGCGTGGTGTGTGGGGCCCTACCGTCGCCTTGTAGTGACAAGCCCCGCTGGCCGCGCTCGGGCTCACGCCCCTGCTTCGTACCAAGCCCGGGTCCGGTTCACCACGCGCACGACCAAAAGCATCACGGGCACCTCGATGAGGACACCGACCACGGTTGCCAGCGCCGCACCGGATTCGAAGCCGAACAAGCTGATCGCCGCCGCCACGGCAAGTTCGAAGAAATTGCTCGCGCCAATCAAGGCGGAAGGGCAGGCGACGTTGTGCGACTCGCCGAGCTTGCGATTGAGCCAATACGCCAACGCGGCCACGAAAAATACTTGGATGAGAATCGGCACCGCCAACATTGCGATGACCAACGGCTGCTCAAGTATCGCCTCGCCCTGAAAGGCGAACAGCAACGCCAAGGTCACCAGCAGCGCGCTGATAGACCAGGGCCCGATCTTGGCTAGCGCCGCGTCGAACGCTTCCTGTCCACGCGCGAGCAGGGCCCTGCGCCAAGCCTGCGCGATCAGCACCGGGATTACGATGTAGAGCACGACGGAGGTGAGCAACGTGCCCCACGGCACCGTGATGGCCGATAGGCCCAGCAGTAAGGCCACGATAGGCGCGAAGGCGAACACCATGATGGTGTCGTTCAGCGCAACTTGCGTCAGGGTAAACAGCGGATGGCCGTTGCTGAGACGGCTCCAAACGAACACCATGGCCGTGCAGGGCGCGGCCGCCAGCAAGATCAATCCGGCGACGTAGCTGTCGAGTTGGTCTACCGGCAGGTAGGGCACAAACACATGGCGGATGAAAATCCACCCGAGTAGCGCCATCGAAAACGGCTTGACGGCCCAGTTGACGAACAAGGTGACGCCGATGCCGCGCCAGTGCTGCCCAACCTGATGCAAGGCACCAAAGTCTATCTTCAGCAGCATCGGGATGATCATCACCCAAATCAGCACCCCGACGGGAATATTGACTTTCGCCACTTCCATGCGGCCGACGGCGTGAAACAGGTCGGGCAGCATCCGCCCGAGCGCAACGCCGACGACGATGCAGAGAAACACCCAAACGGTAAGGTAGCGCTCGAACGCGCGCATGGGTTCTGGAGCAGGCGTAGAGGAGGTGAAGGAAGCGGTGGTCATCGTTGGGTTGCAATGCGCGCCGAAGCGGGAGCGCGCGCTGGCGATCGCATCTTATACGATTTCGCCTCGAGCGACGCTAGCCTGTAGAGTGCCAGCGGGAGCGTGGACGCAGCGAGCCGTCGCGTGAGGCATCGCGCCGGGCGGGCCCCGGCGCAGCAGCCATGTCCTTGACTACCGGGGTATGCTACAGAACTTCGCTTCCGATCTAGGGATTCGCCTGTGTACCAGTTAGGGTATAGAAACGCCTCGATGCGTTTCGATAGCTCACGCCAAGATGTCGCTCGAGATAGTCGCGCATGGCAAGCGCCGCGATCCAATCGACCAGTACTGCGGGTATTCGCCGTGGTGCACGCAGCGGCAAGGTCCGCCAAAAAGCCCTGACGCGGCGTAGACCACCGCGCAGTATGCCCTTGCGCAATAGGCGCCACACGATCAGCCAGCGTTCCCGCAAATCGTATTCGCCTTGATAGTTTGGCGTGGTGAGGTAGCGCATCTTGTTCTCTATGCGCCGCACGATGCTGTCGTCGTCGAACAGTCGCGAGTACAGCGACTTGTATCCTTCGATGAGCGCCTCGTATGACATCTGCTTCGGCACGACGTTGGTGCGCAGCTTGGTGTTGTCCCCATGCTCGAGTTCCTCCCGCAAGCGGCCCTCGGCCTTGAGCCGCTCGTACAACGGGGTGCGCGGCAGCGCGGTCAACAAGCCGATCATCGCGGCCTGAATGCCCGATTCGAGGATGAATCGATACTGCAGGTCGAAACTCTCGGCGCGGTCGTTGTCGAATCCGACGATGAAACCGGCCAGCACGTCGATGCCGTACGAGTAGATGCGGCGTACGGCGGCGAGCGGATCTTCTTGCGTGTTCTGGGTCTTGCGTGTCTCGCGCAGGCTCTCCGTATCGGGGGTTTCGATGCCTACGAACACCCATGTGAAATTGGCGGCGCGCATCTGCTCCATCAGCTCTCGGTCATGTGCGACGTTGATCGACGCCTCGGTGCCGAATTGAAAGAAGTACCGGTGCTCGTCTTGATACGCCTTCAGAAAGCGCAACAGCTTTTTCGCCAATGGGCGATTGCCGATGAGGTTGTCGTCGACGAAAAAGACGCTCTTCACCCCTAAGCGTCGCAGCGCATCGAGTTCGCGTCCGATTTGCTCGTTCGACTTGCAGCGCGGTTTGCGCCCGAACATGACGATGATGTCGCAGAACTCGCAG
>CAZILI010000240.1:0-4508 GCA_964539965.1 uncultured Burkholderiales bacterium
GACCACATCGCCGGCTTCGAGCGCGTGCAGCCCGAGGACGGCGAACCGCACTGGGTGGCGGTCATCAAGGGCTCACAGGAGAGGTTGCCGGTGAGCCGCCGGCAACAGCACGTCATACGAGAGCTGAAGGGCTGAACCTATACCGGGCAGGGTTCAGCCGTGAAGAGCGCATCCGGATGCGGGCTAGCTCAATATACTCCCGCCATCCTGCCATGCGATCCGATAGCTTACGGTATAGCCGCGCAGCGCCCGGTCAATGTCGCTCGCGAGTTGCGTCTCGTCGGCATCGGCCTTGCGGGTGAGCGCCACCCGGGCGAGCGTGCCGAGAGTGGGATGCGGGCCGACGCTCACGCTAAAGCCGACATCGCGCGCAGCGAGCCAGGCCAATGCGCGCTCGAATTCGCGCCGCGCCGCGTCCTCGCGTAGCGCCGGCTTGTAGATCTTCCCCACGGCGGTGAGCGGCATGGCCTCCAGAATCACGACCTCGGCGGGGGCGGCGGGACGCTCCACGCGCTCGCGCGCGAATTGCGCGAGTTCCTGCGGGTTCGCCTGCGCGCCGAGCTTGAGCGTCACATACGCGATCGGGATCTCTCCGGCGTAAGGATCCGGTCGCCCGACCGCGGCCGCGAGCGCGACCGCCGGATGTTGATGCAGCACCTCCTCGATCCAGGCCGGCGAGATGTTGTGGCCACCGCGTATGATGAGATCCTTGGCCCGGCCGGTGAGCCAGATATAGCCGTCCTTGTCCATGCGGCCGAGGTCGCCGGTGTTCAACCAGCCGTCGAAGAAAGCCCCGGAGTCGTGCTGCTCCGGGAGATAGCCGGGCGTGACACCGGGGCCTTTGAGCGCGACCACGCCGATCTCGTCCACGCCGCATTCTGCGACTCCCACCGCCTCGCCGTCGAGGCGCATGACCTTCAGCGCGGTGTAGGGGATGCGCAGTCCGATCGAGCCGGCGCGCCGCTCTCCGTCGCGCGGATTGATGGTGGCGAGCGCGGTCGCCTCGGTGAGGCCATAGCCTTCCAGCACGGGCACACCGGCTTCCTGCTGGATCGCCTGCAAGGTCTCGACCGCCAGCGGCGCCGCGCCGCACAGGAAAGTGCGCAGCGAACTGGTGTCCACCCCTTCGCGCGGGGTAGCGAGCAAGGCCGACACCACGGTCGGCACGACGCCGGCGAGGCTCGCCCGGTGACGCTCGACGATGCGCCAGTAATCGCGCACAACATTGGGATGGCGAAAGCCGGCCGGGCTCAACAGTACGATCGCCGCGCCGGCGTATGCGCAGGCCAGGCCCCAGCAATACACCGCGGCGACATGAAACAGCGGGGCACCTTGCAACAGCCGATCGCCGGGCCGCATGGGGAATTGCAAGGTGTTCACCCACGCTTGATAGACCTGTCCCCGGTGGGTGTGCCGCGCGAGCTTGGGGCTGCCGGTGGTGCCGCCGGTGTGGAAATACGCCGCTACCTCATCGAACTCGATCGTTCGGCCGCTCACCAGCCGATCGGCCGGATAGTCGCGCAGCGCGCGGTCGAAGTCGCACGTGTGCCGTGCCTCGTCCCCGCCGACCGCGAGCAAGGTCAAGCGCTGCGGAACCAGCGGCAACACGGCTTGCAGCTTGTCCCACAGTTCGCTGCCCGGGCCGGTGGTGACCAGCACACACGAGTTGGCCAACCGGATGACTTCCGCAATCTGGGTGGGAGACAGCATCGGATTGATGGGGTTGGCGATACCGGCGGCGGCCGCACCCCACAGCGCTATATAGGTTTGCGGCAAGTTGGGGAGCACATAAGACACCGTGTCGCTCGCCTCGACCCCTAGGTCGCGGAACAGATTCGCCGCTTGGGTGGCGCGCGCGAACAGCTCGGCGAAGGTAAGCGTAACCGCCTCATCGGCCGCGCTGCCGTTCGGTAAGAAAATGACAGCTTCCTTCTCCGGCCATAGCTGCGCGGCGCGCGCCAGCACCGCATAGCTCGATCGCTCGGCCACGCGTTGCTCGAAGGGCATCTCGTGCTCGATCGCTTCGATATCGGCGAGCGTGGCGAGCGTGGGGTAGAAAGTCATGCTGCAATCTCTTCGATCTACTTGCTTTCCCGCAGCCGAGAGCGGTTCAAGCCGGCGATTGTAGGAAGAAGCGCCGCCGCAAACTGATCTCGGCCTCGCGCAACGCCGCATTCGATATCGCGGGCGGCATTTCCCCAGCGCTCGCCGCGCCGAACATCACGCCTTGCGCGAGGGCTTCGAGCCGCCAATCCAGGCGTTCGCCCTCTAGCTCCCGCCTCACCGCCAGCCCCTCCCGCGCGGCGGAGATCTCGAGCGGCGCGAAGCCGTCGCGCGCGACGCTGTCCAACAAGCGCTCCACCCGCTCGCGGCACCAGGCTGCGAACGCGCGTGCGCAGGTCGCCTCGATGATGAGCAACCCGCAATCCGAGTAGCGGATGAAGCGGCTGCGCGGCCCATAGGAGATCGGCGTGTCGGCACGCAGCGCCACGCTGAGCGGCGATTGGGCGTGCCCGCCCAGCGCGTAGGCCATAAGATCGAAGGCGGTGCTGTCGGCCAAGGCGAGACCGGGCGTCGGGATGGCCCAGCATAGGCGCAGCCAATCGCCCTCGCCCGAACTGTGTTCGCCGGTGTGAAACTCCGGCGGGCGATCGTGCGCGGCCTCGCCGGGCGGCAGGCGACCCAAAGCCTGCGCCGCCGCGACGATGGCGTCATGCTCGAGGGCGCCCACCGCGAACAGCCACACGCGCACGCCGACGAACGTGCGGCGCCAATATTCGCGCAGCCGCTGCGCGGACGGCGCAGCATTGGGCGCGCCGCCCGAAAGGCAGCGGCTGATCGGGTGACCGGGCCAGACGCGCGACAAGAGCTCGAGTTCGGCGTTGTCTGCGGCGTCGGCGTCGTGATTCTCCCAATGAATGATCGCGCGCTCATGCTCGATTGCCCGCTGCGAGAAGGCGGGCGCGGTGACCATGGCAGACAAATGAGAGACCAGTTCCCCCGCGTGGCGCGCTAAAACGAAACCGTGTAGCGCAAGCAATTCGCGCCCCGTTACCGCGTTGATCTCGCCACCCAGCGCGGCAAAGCGCAAGCCGAGATCGGCGCCGGCGGAGCGAAACAACAAATGCTCGAGCAAGTGCGCATAGCCTCGCTCCTCCGCGCCTTCGTAGCGCACTCCGCACTGCACGCACAGCCCCACTGCAGCGGCGTGCGTGGCCGCGCGGCGCTCGCTGACCACGTGCACGCCGTTGGCGAGCCGGGTCTTGGTCAGGATCGGGCTGTTCGTCATCTCTGCTCAATACGCCCGCAGCCGGCGGACGGATGCACCGCGAATGTGCCGCCGCTCGATCCTTGCATCGTCACTGTGCGTGTGCCGGGGTGGCGGAGTTGCCGCTCATGGCGTAACCGACTGAAAAGTATGCCGTGCATGCTTTGGCACAGGGGTTGCTCATCAGGGTATCAGAGAGAGGCACGCGCGGCCATGTAGGGCTGATTCAGAGAGTCCCTATACGCCGGCTGCTTCTGGAGCGACTAGGGTTCCGGTTCGCCGGCTGCGAATGCCAGGTCCGAGAGTCGCTCAGCCTCGCATGCGAGGCTCCACGGAGGGACAAAAGCCCGGGAGACAGCGATCGGTAAGCGCGCGCGTTCGCTCTCTCTACGGAAGTCTCACCAGAAAAAGGAGCCTCTCATGACATGCTCGTTTTCACGGCGCTCGGTCGCTGTCCTCTTCGCCTTCTTCACATTGTTGGGCTCGGTCGCCGCGCGCGCCGAGATCAAGGTCGGCACCAGCGACTGGCCCGGTTGGGTAGCCTGGTACGTGGCCGAGCAGCAGGGCTTCTTCAAGAAGCACGGCGCCGACGTCAAATTGGTGTGGTTCGCCAACTACACCGACTCTATCGCCGCGCTGTCGGCCGGTCAGGTCGACGCCAACTCGCAGACTTGGTCGGACAGCATGGCCCCGCTCGCCAGGGGCCTGCCGCTCAAAGTCGTGTTGGTGAACGACAACTCGGCCGGCAACGACGCGCTCATGGTGAGCCCCAAGATCAAGAACTTCTCGCAATTGAAGGGCAAGAAGATCGCACTCGAAGAGTTCAGCGTCTCGCACTTCTTGCTGGCCACCGCGCTCAACAAGAACAAGCTCGGTCCCAAGGACGTACAGGTGTTGAACTTGCCGGCCGGCGATGCGGCGGCGGCGTTCTTGGCCGATCAGGTCGAGGCCGCGGTGGTGTGGAATCCCTGGGTGAACAAGATTCAGCTCTCCGGCAAAGGCAGCGCGCTGTTTACTTCCAAGGACATCCCCGGACTCATCGCCGATCTGCTGGTGGCTCAGGAGAAATCCGTCCAAGCGAACCGCAAAGACTACATCGGCATGATCAAGGCGTGGTACGACACGGAGAAATTCATCCGCGAGAAGCCCGATGAGGCGATCAAAGTAATGTCCAAGCAAGTCGGCTTGACGCCGGAGGAGTACAAGACCTTCTTGGCGGGAACGAACTTCTTCGACGCTA